>JBAZHO010000032.1:0-10822 GCA_041652375.1 Opitutales bacterium
CGTAAGTCGTTCATCATACGTTGGTAGGGACGGCTCTCCGAGGCGTCCGCGTTGCGCTGGCATACTTCCATAGAGTTGCCTAACACCACACTAGGGAGCGTTTAGGACCGACCCTATTGGTCTTCTTCTTCGCCCTCGTAGATGCAGTCCAGCTCAAGGCGGTTCCCGTCCGGCATGCGGATGATGATTTTCCGCACAACTCCCTTGCGCATCACCAGATCGACGTCCGGCGCGTTCACGGCGTCGGGTCCGGCCTCGGCGTGAACGCACTGCTCCGGTTCGGGTTCGGAGGACTTGAGCGCGTCCAGCCCGCTGTCTTTGTTCGGCGGGAGCTTCACTTGGAAGTTCTGGGCCTTCGGCCTGCCCTTGAGGTAACTTTCCATGTCGGTAAAATGTGATGTGTGGCAGCCCCGGTGGCGAGCGCTACTTGTTGTTCTTCTTCATCATGAGGCTCACTTCGATGCGCTGGTTCACGTCGGCATCTTCAGGTTTGACGTTTGCAGGGGCGGGCAGGACGAACGCGGACACCTTGTCGATCTTTTCCGGGTCCAGCGCGTAATGGACGAGGCTGCGGCGCATGGAGTTCGCGCGGTCGCCGGACAGTTCCCACGGTCCGTAGTCGGGGTTCCCGCTTTTGAATGTGTCATCCGTGTAGGATTCGATGCATACGGCCATGTTATAACGGTCGATCAGCCATGCCAGATTCTGCACCACTAGATCGCCCCAACTGGTGAACTCCGACGTGTTCTTCTTGAAGAACGGCTGCATCTTGCGGTTGAATACGGTGATGCGCAGCCCGTCGTTGACCACCGCTATGTCGATGGGTTTCTGGTCTTCTTCCACGCTTTGCACGTCCAGCAAGCGGTAAAGGTCGTTGGCAAGCTGGTGCAGGAAGGCCATGTCCACGACGGTGCTCGGCGGTTTATCGCCGTTCTTGAAGCTGCCTCCTCCGTCCTTGTCGCCCGCCATCACGCCGTAGCTGCGGTCCATCGGGGTGTTGAAGGGGTTCTGGAAATAGCGGGATGTGGCCAGCAGTATTTCCTGATCCTGCGCGGAAATCCACAGCACCATGAACAGGGCCATCATGGCCGTGACGAAGTCCGCGTAGGCCACCTTCCAAGCGCCGCCGTGATGTTCGTGTTTTATCTTGCCCATGTTCTGTTGTGGATGCGTCCGCCGGAACCGGTCCAGCCGGAAGGATTAGCTTGCGGTTGTGGAGTTCAGCGCCTTGAGGGTCTTTTCCAGTTCCTCGGCGTCGGGTTTCACGGTTGAGTCAAGGCCGCGACGGGCGATTTCCACGGCCATGATCGGGGCCAGTCCGCGCGCGAAGCCGGAAATCGCCTTGGCCATGGTGTTGAAATACATCAGCTCGCCTTTGTGGAGAAATGCGATGCGCTTGGCCAGCGGGTTGACGAAACCGTATGCCGAAAGCACGCCGAGAAAGGTTCCGGTGAGGGCGGCGGCGACCTTCTCGCCCACGGCTTCGGGGCCTTCGGCGATGGAGGCCATCGTGTTGATGATGCCGAGCACGGCGGCCACGATGCCGATGCCGGGCAGGGAGTCTCCCACTAGGTTGAGGATGTCCACGGGCTGGTGGGCTTCGTCTTCCATCGTGTCCAGTTCGGAACTGAGCAGATCCTGCAACTGGTCCGGCTTGATCTTGCCGTCGATGATGGGGCGCAGGGCGTTGCGCAGGAAGTTCACCCGGTGGTGGTCCTTCAGAATCGAGGGATACTTGTTGAAAATGCTGCTTTCCTCCGGCGAGGTCACGTGTTCGTCCAAGGCAATCAGGCCGTTGCGTCTGCCGATCATGAAGATTTCGTAGAGCAGCTTGAGCAGGTCCTCATACTCGTCCGCCGAAATGGTTCCGCCCTTGATGCACTTGAGGGTGTCCCCGATGATTTGCTTGAGCACGGATGCCGGGCTGGCCACGACCAGCAGGCCCGCGCCGATGCCGCCGATGACTATGAACTCCGAAACGTGCAGCAGCAGCATCGGGTTGCCGCCACCGACTATGAAGCCGCCGAGCGTCGCCACCAGAACGATGAAGTAACCTAGAAGAAGTAACATGAGTATGCGATTCTATGTGTCGGAGACCCTGTCCATATAGCTCCGCAGGCTTATGACGGCCTGTGCGTGTATCTGGCAGATGCGCGACTCGGTAAGGTTGAAAACTTCGGCGATTTCGGCCAGGCGCATTCCTTCGTAGTAATACATCATCAGCACTTTGCGCGGCATGTCCGGCAGCTCTTTGATGCGCTCTCGCAGAAGAAGCACCGTTTCCTTGCGCTCGCAGTCGTCGCGCGCGTTGGGCAGCGTGTCGTCGGACACGACATCGTGCACTTCGTTGCCGCCTTCGCTGTTGGGGTCTCCAGACGCGCTGCTGTCCAGCGATATGAACGTCACTGGGCGGATGGTATCCAGCAGCCTGTGGTATTCATGCAGGCTCATGCACATCGCCTCCGCCACTTCCGTCTCCGTGGCCGGGCGTCGCAGGTCCTGTTCGAGATCGTTGATGACGCTGCGCAGCTTCTTGGCCTGAAGGCGGTCCGAGCGCGGTATCCAGTCCAGCTTGCGCAATTCGTCCAGAATGGCTCCGCGAACGCGCAGGGCCGCATAGCTGGCGAAGGACTGCGTCTTGTCCGGGTCGCAGCGGCGCACGGCTGTAATCAGGCCGGATATTCCTATGCTGTAAAGATCGTCGATATCCACCCCGGTGGGGAAGTATATCCTCATGCGGCCCACGATGGACTTCACCAGAGGCAGGTAACGCTCAAGAAGCGACCAGTCGGGACCTTCTTGTCCGCTGGCTTTCTTGTAGGCGTGACTTGCCAGTTGCGCTGGTATTGTCGGATGTTGGTGCGTGGGTTGCATTCTGTGTGGGTATCAGTGTATCGGCCCCGTAGTGGCCGGTATTAACGTGAGATTGCGTATCAGCCCTTCGGGGATTTGGCGTTGTTTGGTTCTTCGGGTTCGGGAACGCGCGTGATGTTTTTGCGCAGTTGTTCGATTTTCGCTTGCTTGAAAAGGGAATGAGCGGAGCTGAGGAGCATCTTCATCAGCAAGGCTCCGACTATCATTCCGACGGACGCGCGCAGAAGCGCGGAAGAAATGTCCTCTCCGCCCATCTTGATGGCGGTCAGGAATGCGCCGCCGAAGCCTATGAAGCCTCCTAGGGCGAGCAGAAAGCGGTCTGTGCTGGCGTCTGTGTTCATTGGCCGTTCAGTTTATGATGTTTGCGGGGAAGGTTTTTTCCAGCAGCAGGCGCAGGATGTCCTCCGCGTAGTCGCTGGTCACGTTCTGGCCGTGGCTGGCAAAGAGGGGGCTGAGGCGACCGCGAAGCACGAAGGGCCATAACTTGGCCGCGCTGACCAGCTCGTCCATGTGCGTCACCACAAGATGCGTCGCGCCCATCATCTCGCCCAGATCAAACGCGGCGGAGATCAGACCGGCCTCGTACATGGCGTTGACCACGAGCACGCGCGTGCGCACATCGAGCGCGTCGAGCCGCTTGCGCATGGGCATCCACTGTTCGCGTTCGCCCATCGGCAGGCCCGGCAGGTCCACGTAGAGCATGTCCGCCTGTGTCTCGATCTGGTCCTGGCCGCTGTCGCGCGTCATCGGCACGCCCAGCACGTCGCAGAACAGGCTCAACGCGTCGTCCGGGTTCGGGGTGTCGCTGTCCAGCTTGAGCACTTCCACGTTCTTGCGCCGGAGGAACACGTCGTTGGCCAGCCGCTTGCAAAGGGCCGTGGTCTTGCCCACGCCGGGGGTTCCGAAGAAAGCTATCCGTTCCGTGGCAGGGACGGTGTCTATGGATTGGTATTCCAGACGCAGGCGGCGATTGACCTCGCCCAGCGCCCTTTGAAGGGGCAGCTCGTCGATGTTCGTGACGCTCGATCCGGCGTCGTAGCGAAGGCTGCTAAGAAGCGTCTCGTCAAAGCCCGCGTTGCGCAGCACCGTCCACACGTCGCTGGGCTGTCGCCTTCTGGACGCTCCGGCGTACGGCGCGCCGCGGGCTGGGGCTTTGGGCAGCGGGGCTTCGGCGGCCAGTTCGGCTTCCAGCTCTCCGCGCTGCGGGTCTGCCTGTGCGACGGGCGCGAGCGGTTCCGCCTGCGCGGTTTCCGGCTGTCTGCGCGTGCGCTTGGGCCTTGCGCTTTCCTCGGCCTGTGGCGGGGGCAGGGCTTCCTGCTCCGGCACCGTGGCGATGATTTCCAGCTTGGGCGACTTCAGGAAGCGGGATAGACCCTGCCCGTCAACCTGCTTGACCGACAGAACCTTGGCTTCCATGCCGAGGCGTTCGCGCAGGGTGGAAATGGCTTCCTCGGCGCTGCTGACGACGAAACGGTACTTCTTCCCACGTTCTATGCCGGTGGGCGTTGTCTTTGTGGCGCTGGAAGTTCCGCTCATGATTTCGTAAATATGGAGGTGATGGCTTGTCGGATGGAGTCTTTTGAGGTTAGGCGCGGCTTTGGAATACTGCAATGTCCGCCATCGGGTTTCGCTCGTTCAAGGTGGCTTGCGTTATGCGGGGACTTGTTCGCGGCGCACGGAAACGATGTTTTCCTGTCCGCGCGGGGCGGTTATGATGCCGACGTTCTGAAGCTGCACCTTGTTGGGGATTTCCTGATACGAGAGCACGCTCATGCGCGGGAAGCTCGGCTCGAAGAAGCGTTTGAAGGGCAGGCGAAGTTCCTGCGTGGTGACCAGAACCGGCGTGCCGCCGCCGTCCTGTATCTCTTTCACGCGCTGCCCCAGTTCGCCGATGATGTGTTGGGCAAGCTGCGGGTCCATCAGCAGGGTGCAGTCGAACTGCGTGCGCTTGACCCTTGAGGCGAGTAGCTGCTCGAGCTTAGGCTCCAGCGTGAGGGCGTTGATTACGCCTGCCTCGGTCTCGTAATCGGGTATGAAATACATGCCTATGGCGCGGCGCACGAATTCGGACAGCTCGTCCGGGTTCTTCGTGTAGGAGGCGTAGTCGGCAATGGTTTCGAGTATTATGGGGAGGTTCTTTATGGAAATGCGTTCGCGCAGGAGGTTCTGGAGCACGCGCTGGATAAGGCCCACGTTCACAAGGTCGGGCAGCAGTTCGCTTATCAGCGTCGGGTTCTTGGTCCTGACCATGTCGATGAGGCGCTGGCTGTCCTCGCGTTCGAGCATGAGGGCCGCGTTCTCGCGCAGAATCTCCGAAAGGTGCGTGATAAGGACGCTTGCCGGGTCCACGACGGTGTAGCCGTGTACTTCCGCCGTCTTCTTCTCGTCCTCCTGTATCCAGAAGGCGTCCAGACCGAACACCGGTTCGATGGTGGGGATGCCGCGCAGGGAAGCGTTGCTGTCGCTCACGTTCATGGCCAGCCAGCGGTTGGGCACTAGGGAGCCGCGCGCGGTTTCCTTGCCGCGCAACAGGAAGCGGTACTCGTTGGTCTCCATTTCCAGATTGTCGCGTATCGCTATGGGCGGGATAAGGATGCCCATCTCGCGGGCGAAGGTGCGGCGCACTCCGGTGATGCGGTCGATGAGGTCGCCGTCGCGGCGGCGGTCCGCAAGCGCCAGCAGGCCGTAGCCCAGTTCGATGGTGAAGGCGTCCACGTTGACCACGTTGTCGAAGTCGTCCTTCTCTCTCGCGGCCTCGGCGGAAGTCCCGACTGCTCCGGCTCCCTTCTTGCCCGCCGCGACTTCGGCTGCTTCCCGTTTGACGATCTCTTCATCCGCGATCTTGCGCGACGCGGTCTTGTGCACGGCATACGCGCCCAGTCCGCAGATGCTGGCCAGCGAGAGGAAAGTCAAGCTCGGCATGCCGGGGATGAAGGCGAAAATGGCCAGCATCGCCGCGAGGCTCGATATCGTGCGCGGGTGGCTGGTGAGCTGTTTGCTGATGGAGTCGCCAAGGTCCGTGCTTTCGCTGGAGCGGGTGATGAGCATGCCCGCGCCCATGGAGATGATAAGCGAGGGGATCTGGGACACCAGACCGTCGCCGATGGACAGGATGGTGTATTTCTGAAGGGCGTCCACCAGAGGCAGGTGCTTCTGGAACACGCCTATGAGTATTCCGCCCACCACGTTGATCAGCGTGATCAGGATGCCCGCGATGGCGTCGCCGCGCACGAACTTGGACGCGCCGTCCATGGAGCCGTAGAAGTCCGCGTCTTTCTGCACCTTCTGGCGGCGGCGGTGGGCTTCGACTTCGGTGATGGAACCGGCGTTCAGTTCCGCGTCGATGGACATCTGCTTGCCGGGCATGGAATCCAACGTGAAGCGGGCGGCCACTTCGGCGATGCGTCCGGAACCTTTGGTGATGACCACGAAGTTGATGACCACCAGAATCAGGAACACCACCAGACCGACGACGAAGTTCCCCCTGACCACGAAATTGCCGAAAGTGTTGATCACCTGTCCTGCGTAGCCGTCCAGAAGGATCAGGCGGGTGGAGGCCACGTTAAGGCCGAGCCGGTAGAGCGTTATGGCCAGCAGGATGGTCGGAAACACGGAGAACTCCGAGGGGTCCTTCACGTAGAGGGTCACCAGAAGGATGAGCAGCGCGCTTCCGATGCTCAGGGCGAGCAGGAAGTCCATCATCGCTGGCGGCACGGGCAGCACCAGCAGGAACACCGTCCCGAACAGTCCGAACGTGAGGAACATGTCCGAGTTGCGGAGGATTTTTCCTAGGCGTCCTTTGGCGATTGATTCCATCATGGCTTATAAGGTGTGTTGTGTGTTTATTGCGGTTCTGCGTATCACACGGCGCGCGCGGCAGGTTGCGCGCGCATCGAGAGGCGACGGGCCTTCAGGCGGAAAAAGTAGTAGCGGTGGCTGCGGTACACTTGGGCAAGTATCTGCGCCACGACCTGAAAAAGTTCCAGCGGGATGGTGTTGCCAACGCGCGTTGTCTTGTAGAGCAGGCGGGCCACGGGTTTGTTCTCGACCATCGGCACGCCGTTTTCCTTTGCCACTTCCTTGATAAGACGCGCGATGCGGCCCTCTCCCTTGGCGACGACGACCGGGGCCTTGTCCAGACCCTGCTCGTACTTCAGCGCCACGGCGAAATGCGTGGGGTTGGTCACGACAACGTCCGCGCCGGGCACGTTCTTGTTTATGCTCTGGCGCATCAGGCGGGCGGCGAAATTGCGCTGGCGGCCCTTGGTTCCGGGGTCGCCTTCGCTCTGTCTGAGTTCATCGCGCACTTCCTGCTTGCTCATCTTCAGGTCTTCGTGGGTCTTCCAACGCTGCCAGAAGTAGTCGATCATCGCTATGGTGACCATGACCTCCAGCAGGCGGCTGAGCATCTGGGTGAACAGGCGGAAAAGGAATTCTCCGATGTAGGTCAGGGGCACGGGCGCGGAGAAGATCGGGTCGTTCATGATGTTGCTGATCAGCCCGTAAAGGATGCCGAACATGGCCGAGAACTTCACAAGGTCCACAAGGAGCTGCACGTAGGCGCTCTTGTTGAAGATGCGTCCGAAGCCCTTGATGGGGTCGAGCTTCTCGAACTTGGCCTCCATGACCTTCGGGGTCAGCCTGAAGCCGCTCTGCAGGCCGCCGCCAAGCACAGCCGCTATCATGACGGCGCTTAACAGGGGCATGAGGACGCGGAAGATGACCATCACCCAGTTGCTGGTCAGTTCCACCACGCTCTGCTGCCCAAGGTCCGTGTCGTGAATGTGCCCCAGAATGTGCCGGGAGAGCGTGCCGATGATCGCTATGCGGTCCTGCCCTGCAAATACGAGCACGATGAACGTGGAGGCCAGAATCATGACCGTCGTGATTTCCTGCGACTTCGCAAATTGGCCGCGCTCATGGGCTTCCGACTTTTTCTTCCCCGTCGGTTCCTCGGTCTTGTCCTGGTCGTTGTCTGCCATTGCGTGTTGTGGTTGCGGGCCTAGCGGCCAAACACCAGTTCGAGCATGCGCGTGGGTATTTGTGAGAACTCCGCACTCATATAGTGCGCCAGCAGGCTGGCCGTGGCGGCCAGAGTGGTCAGTCCGATGAGGATCCTCACCGAGAAGCTGACCACGAAAACGTTCATCTTGGGGGCAACCTTGCCCAGAAGGGAGAAGGTGATGTTGACCAGAAAGTTAACCGCGATGAAAGGCGCGGACATCAGGATGCCGATCACGAAAATCTGGGACGTCACGGTGATGAGCGAGTCCACGGACAGGCCCTTCGTGTACATCCCGCCCGCAGGCAGGGCCCTAAAGCTCTGCGCCAGAGCTGTGATGACCTGACGATGTATGCCCATCGCCAAGAATATCATCAGGGAAAAGTAGTAAAGCAGGGTCGTCATGCCGCCGCCCTGTCCCGCGTCCCCCGATGTGGGGTCGAAGGTTTCCGCGCGCAAGAGGCCCACTTCGTTCGTTATCGTATCCGCGGCGAACTGCACGCAAGAGAACACGCATTGCACGGCCAGTCCCATGATCATGCCGATCAGAAACTCGTAGATCATCGCAAGCAGGACGCTCATCGAGTTCACCCCGACCAGCGGAGCGGCGGGGCATATGGGCAGCAGAACGACAGCCGTGAGCAGACCCAGCCCCACGCGGGACTGCACGGGTATCATCGCGCCGCCCAGAACGGGTACGGCCATGAAGAGAGCTCCGGTGCGCACGAAGATCAGCATCAGTCCGTAAACGTTGTCCAGTTCGATGTTCATGCCCCGATGTTGCTCATGCGCTGGAACATTTGGATGGTGAATTCCACGAGGCTTTTGAGCATCCAGTTGGATACGACGACTGTGACAAGCCCCACGCCTATCAGCTTCGGAACGAAGGCGAGCGTCTGTTCCTGAATGCTGGTCACGGTCTGGAACAGACTGATGGCCAGTCCGATGGCTACGGCAGCGCCCAGAATAGGCCCCACGAGCATTAGCGAGGTTCCGACGGTCTGTCGGATGATGTCGATTGCGGCTTCGATTGTCATTGCGGAAAGGATTTCACCGGACACGGGTGTTGACCCTTAGCAGCAGATGCCGGGCCGCCTTGCGTTAGTCGTTGCATATCAACGGGCAATCCTGTCGATAATGCAGCACCGCACGTGTGCGCGCACATTTTTCCGCTCCCGTGCATATATACTGATTTCCAAAAGAAAACCGAAAAACCCCAGAATTATATCCACAGACAAGCAGGGATAAAAAAGGGATTGGAAAATCAGAACGTCTTCTTTTTCAATAATCTGCGTAAATCCCTGCTTATCTGCGGATAAACTCTTCGCCTGCGATTTCGGCGGACTTTTGAAAAACGCTATAACCGCGCGGGTGAACAATAAATAGCCGCGACTATTCCGTCCGAAACAAATCCTCCCAACTGCAACCCAAGGCGGCTTGCAAGCGCATGAGCGTCGTTGTCAGGGGGTTCATCTTTGCCGACTCAATGCGTTGAAGCGTGCGCACGTTCAGATCGGCGGCTTCCGCGAGCTTTTCCTGTGTGATGCCGCGATCTTCGCGCACCCGTTTCAGGTTGCTGGCGAAGGTGGCAAGTTCAGGGATTTGAAGGTATCGGCTCAACGCGGTGCATTTCTGAACAATCTGCATCATGGAATAGTTTGACATGCAACCTTCGTATCAAAGATGATGTAGTCCGTACGATAGAACGTAGCTGAAAGCATACAATACGCCATATATGCAAACGAGGATATTTGGACCTCGGAGATAATCACATCTCAACGATGGAAGAAGAATAACATGGCGGACACTGAATTATCTAGCAGGCATCATTATATCCCGCAGTTGTATATAAAGGGATTTTGTGGAGATGATGGGAAGATTTCTGTGTACGATAAACAAAGCATGAAGATATTACCGCAAAGGCGGCCTCCCCGATCAATGTTTTGGGAACAGAATAGAAACATATCTAAAATCGAAGGTCAGAATGTTGACATAATTGAGAAGACATATGGTACGTTTGAAACTCAATGGGGCCCCGTTTTCAAAGTGGTCAGAGGCGAAATACCAAATGAAAGCATTGATTCAAAGATCGGAAGACTTGCGTTAAAGCAATTCATGGCATCTTTATATTGGAGATCCCCATCTATTGATAGTTGGGCCGATGAATATATAAAAACAATCGATCTTACTCGTATGGGGAAGCCGATTACTATAAACGGCAAGCCATTAGCTGAAAATGATAAATTCGTTAATCAACTAAGAGTTGACAAAGAATTTCGCTATTACTTTAGGTGCTTCTTCTTGCCATTGCTGACTTTTAATTACACAGACGGCAACGACAAACTGCTAAATTGGAATATCTTGCGCGTAGAGAGAGAAGAGAAAAACAAACACATATCCTCGGATTTCCCATTTGTATTTAATGACTTGAATATGTTTTTTAATTTTAATGGCAACTTTTTATTTCCCCTGTCATCAGATGCTGTTTTGCTATCAACGCAGAAGGTAATCGACATGCAATCCTTGCCGGATACTGCTTGGGCAATAACCAACATCTTGTCATTTGCTTTTTCAGATAGATATATATGTTGTGGGAGCGAGGACTATTTGCGGAAGGTTTCTGGAGAATATTATATTGCGGCAGACAAAATAGATAAACACGAGCTGTTGAATGCACTGTTTGATAAACTGCCGTATATTGGATGAGTGCTGCACGATTATCATCTGTTGCGCGCAGGTTTCCAGCGATGGAATGGATATCGTCCGCTTTCCCTACGCCGCGACAACGGCACGCTTCTTTCCCGCCCCTGACGTGCCAAGGAATAAATCCGCGCTGACGCCGAAGTATTCCGCAAGGGCCTTGATATGATCCGCCGTAAGCCTGCGCTGGCCGTTCAGGAGGCGGTAGGCGAAGGCACGGTTGATCTTCAGAATCCCTGCAAGGTC
>JBAZHO010000033.1:0-10653 GCA_041652375.1 Opitutales bacterium
TGGCGTCTGCGGCCCTAGAACTGAAGGATATGAAAAAAGCGGCATACGCGCTGGACGAAGCGGCCAAATACCCCGAAGCGACCTCAAAAGTCGAACGGCTGAGGCGCACCTTCGCGCAGATCAAGGCCATTCTTGAAAACACGGCAAACGAGCAAGCCAAGTAAGGATTTTTACCATGAAAAAAGTTTACCTCTTCATACCGCTTCTGCTTCTGACCGCCTTCGCCTTCTATTACCACGGCTACCGCAAGGAGGCCGACGCCGTCAAACTGGCCAACGCGCAACATCAGGCCGAAGTCCAGCGCAAGGAAGAACAGGAGCGTCTGGATTATCAGGCCAAGGTGGCGAAGGAAGCCCGCGAGGCCGCCCTCGCCAGAGCGCAGGCCGAAGCCGACAGGCAGGCCCGGATCAGGGACGAGGAACTGGCTTGGGAAAACCTCAACAAAGACATGGATGCCGTCACCCGCAAGCGCGACGACGCGGCCCAGACGTCCTACGATCGGTCCGCCACCTTGCGCGACGAGCAGGACCTGCTGAACAGGGCAAACGACCGCCTCGCCATCCTCAAGGATGAAAAGAGTTTTCTGGACAGCTACATCCCCCTTTCCAAAGCGAACTACGCCCGCCTTGAAGCCTTCCTGCAAAAGGTGGAAGACGCGAAAAAGGCCTCGGAAGCCGCAGCCGCCGCAGCAGCAACCATTAAGTACTGATCGCCATGAAACACTCACGCAACTACTCGATCTATTTCTATCTTGTCGCCCCGGTGCTTCTGCTTGTGATCTTTGCGACCTACTACAACCGCTTCCAGACCGAACAAAAGGCGGAGCAGGCGCGGCAGGAACTGATCGATCAGCAGAAAGCCGAAGAGGCCGCCAAGGAACAGGCCGACATGGAGAAGCGTCTGGACGCAGAGGCGAAAATGATCGCCGAGGCCAAAGCCAAGGCCATCGCCGACAAGGAAGCCAAGGACAAGGCCGAACGTCAGGCCAAGGTTGACGACCTCACGACCCGAATCGCCACCACGCAGGGCGATCTGGACCGCCTTTCCGCGAACAATACCGATCTGGACTCAAAGATCACCGCCACGCGCAGCGAGCGCATCGCCACGGAATCCGACTGGCTGGCAAAGGCCAAGGACCTCGAACGCGAACGCGCCGTCAAGTCCGCCACTGACCTCGAAGCGCAGCGCCTGATCGGGATGATCATGGACCGCTTCGAGAGCGACTGGGCCAAGATTCTGACCGAAGCCCCGCCACTTCCGGCCACGGGCAAGTCGCGCTAGCGTGGTGTCCCGCAAGAAACCATTGAAAGTCTGTCTTTGCGGTTGATAGCACCAAAGGTGCGACCTGTGATAGCCCATGGTGCAGGCCACTATAGCGTTTTTCAAAAGTCCGCCGAATTACCAGAGAACAAAGAGAAGAGTTTTATCCGCAGATAAGCAGGGATAAATAAGGGATTAGAAAATCAGAAAGTCTTCTTTTCAATAATCTGCGTAGATCCCTGCTTATCTGCGGATTTCTGGCAGCGCTGAAGGCGCGGCATGAGATAGCCTAGGGTGCAGCCCTTTTAGGGCAAACCCTAGGTATGAAATACAAACAAAAGTATTTTCCCCAAGCGCTGAAGGCGCGGCCTTCTGGCCTGTAATGCGGAAAGAGGGCCGCGCTTGCAGCGCTCCAGAATGTATTTTTTATTTCGTTACCCGGGGTTTGCTTCGCGCACCCGGGCTATCTCATGTCGCGCCGTTGGCGCTATGGGAGAATGTCCAGATGTTGATCGAAACCACTATAGAAAATCAGAACGTATTCTTTTCAATAATCTGCGTAAATCCCTGCTTATCTGCGGATAAAAATTCTGGGTTCTATTTTGGTTTTCTTTTGGAAATCGCTATAAAGGCCAAACCTTGGGTATTGGCATATACAAAGATCAAGCTGCAAGGGCGACCTGTAGTTCCATGCGATTAGTCAGGCCGCCCTTGCAGGGCTTGAAAATTTTTTGCCTGTCGTTTCCCGGGGTTCCGCTTCGCTCCACCGCTGGGCTGTCACAGGTCGTCCCTTCGTGACTGAATGATGACAGTATTCAGAATTGAATTACTCAAGATATTCAAGGGACACCGCGCTAGGCGCGTTCGGCCTTGATGGCGCGGGCGATTTCGCGGGCCTTGCTCTCGTCCACCTTCTCGTGCAGCACCTCGTCCACCAGCACCGCCGGGCCGTTGTGGCAGGCTGCGAGGCATTCCGCGAACTCGAAAGTAACCAGATCGTCCATGCCGTTCTCGCCGGGCTGACAGCCGAACTCTTCCTTGAACACGTCTAGGATGTTGTAGCTGCCGCAGATGGCGCAGGACAGGGTGCGGCAGACGCGGATGTGATGTTTGCCGAAAGGCTTGCGGCGGAAATACGGGTAGAAAGTGACCGCTTCGAGCACGTTGACCGGCTCGATTTCCAGCTTCGCGGCGACCCACTCCATGGCCTCGTCGCTGATGCAGCCCTGATCCGCCTGCACGGCGTGGAGCACGGGCATCAGGGCGCTGCGCTTCTTGGGGTACTGAGGTATCGCCGCTTCGATTTCGGCCAAGGTTTCCGGTTTCAGATTCATGGATCGATGGATGCTGTACCAGCCTAGGTACAAGAGCCTAAACAACAAACTGCGCCTGCGAAGGTCAAGCATTCAGAGCCACCGTCCGCGCCCATGTGCGGGCGCGGACGGCGCAAAGGAAAGATTGACCGCCTATGCCTCGACGAGCACGGCGACCTTCTCGGACCGCCTGCGATCGTTGGCGTCGAGTATGCGCTTGCGCATACGCAAGATTTTCGGCGTCGCCTCCACGAATTCGTCCTGCTCGATGTATTCGATAGCTCTCTCAAGGGAGAAAATCATCGGCGGGGCGAGCATGATGTTCTTGTCCCTGCCCGAGGCGCGCACGTTTGTGAGCTGCTTGGCCTTGGTGGGGTTGACGGGCATCTCCATCTTGCGCGGGTTTTCGCCTATGATCATGCCCGCGTAAACATCGTCGCCGGGGGTCACGAAAATTCTGCCCCTGTCCTGAAGATTGTCCAGAGAGTAGGCGTTGATATTCCCGTTCTCCATCGATACGAGCACGCCCGTCTGCCTCGTGCTGACCTCCCCAGCGTATGGGGAATACGAATCGAAAAGACGGCTCATCACGCCGCGACCGCTCGTCTGGTTGGCGAGGTCGAACTCGAAGCCGATCAGGCCGCGTGTCGGGGCCACGGCTTCCACCGTGACGCCGCCGGAATGGTGGCGCATGTCCACGATGCGGGCCTTGCGGCGGGCAAGGGACTCCAGCACCACGCCGAGGTTCTCCCCGTCCACATCGACCCATACGCGCTCGAAAGGCTCCAGCTTGCGCCCCTGCTCGTCCGTCTTGTAAATGACGGTCGGGCGCGAAACGAGAACTTCAAAGCCCTCGCGGCGCATCTGCTCCACGAGAATTGCGATCTGCATCGCGCCGCGCGCCGTGATGGTGAAACGAGTGCCCTCGTTGCCCTCGCGCATGCGCAGGGAAATGTTGGTCTTCATCTCGCGCTGAAGCCGCTCGCGGATCTGCCGGGATGTCACCAGCTTGCCGTCGCGCCCGGCCAGAGGCCCGTCGTTCACGGCAAACTCCATCTCAATGGTCGGCGGATCGATGTCCACGAAAGGCAGGCCCTTCGCGTCCGGGTCTGCGGACAGGGTGTCGCCGATGTCGATGTTGTCGAACCCGGACACACCGACGATGTCACCAGCGTCACCGGTGCCGTTTTCGGTCGTCAGAATGCCTGAATAGCTGAAAATCTTGGTCGCCTTGGAACGCTCGACCTTGCCGTCGCGCCCGATGCGGTAGAGCGGATCGCCGAGCTTGAGGCCTCCGCTGAAAATCTTTCCCACCGCGATACGGCCCACGAAGTCGTTCCACTCGATGTTGGAAGCCAGCATCTTGAAAGTGCCTTCCGCGATCGTGGGACCGGGAATGTGCTTCATTATGGCCTCAAAGAGCGGGTCCATGTTCTCGTGCGGATCGTCCAGCTTCACGCTGGCCCAGCCCTCTTTGGCGCTGGCATAGACGAAGGGCGCGTTGAACTGATCGTCGTTGGCGTCCAGTTCGAGGAAAAGTTCCAGCACCTTCTCGTGCACCCATTCCGGGCGGGAATGCTCGCGGTCCACCTTGTTGATCACGACCACGGGCTTGAGCTTGTTCGCCAGCGCCTTGCCCAGCACGAAGCGGGTCTGCGCCTGCGGACCGTCCATCGCGTCCACGAGCAGCAGCACGCCGTCCACCATCTTCATGACGCGCTCCACCTCCGCGCCGAAGTCGGCGTGTCCGGGAGTGTCCACGATGTTGACGATGGTTCCCTTCCAGTGAACGGACGTGTTTTTAGCCTTGATCGTGATGCCCTTCTCACGCTCAAGGTCCATGGAATCCATCACGCGCTCGTTCACCTGCTGGTTGACTCTGAATGCACCGCCTTGGCGAAGCAACTGATCGACCAGTGTGGTCTTGCCGTGGTCAACGTGCGCTATGATGGCGACGTTGCGAATGTTTTCTGCCTTCTTTTCCTGCATACCCTTTATTGCCGCCGGTTGATGCGGCCCCCAAAAACCGTCCAAGATGACGCAGTAATCTTGAGAAAGCAAGCGGCGTGCATGGGAAAAGTACAGGCCAACAGGCCCGGAACGTTACTTTCCAGACCCGAAAGCGACGGGAGTGTCACGCGGTGATGCGCATATAGCGGTTGCCAAAAGTATCCCGAAATAAAAACCTATAGCGTTTTTCAAAAGTCCGCCGAAATAACAAAGAAAAAAGAGAAGAATTTTATCCGCAGATAAGCAGGGATTTACGCAGATTATTGGAGAAGAAAAAGTTCTGATTTTCCAATCCCTTTTTTATCCCTGCTTATCTGCGGATAAAAATCTGGGTTCTATTTCGGTTATCTTCTGGAAATCGCTATATGTTCTTTTTTCTGCGAAAATCTGCGTCAATCTGCGGTTCCTCTATTCTGGTTATCTTTTGGAACTCAGCGTGCGCGCCTACGGCATCAACTTGAACGTGACCGATGCCTGCTCTTGCGGAGAGTCGTTTTCGAGGCAGAGGCTGTGCGCCGTGACGGTCTGACCGGCCTCTGCGACCGGGGACGACAGGTGCAGCACGACGCGGTTGGGCGTATTGGGATCGAAGCTGACGGCATCCACCCTCGCGCTGCCGGAATAGAAGTAGTGTTTCGAGTCCTTGGCGCTGTCGGGGTCGAGGTTCTCGTTGAAGAGCAATGTGACGCTGTCCGGGGCGTTGATCTTGCAGCCGGTCGGGGACAGGTCCTGCGGAAGCATGGGGGAAGTGCCGCGCGGCATGAACTGGGCGGACTTCAGGAGCAGGGCCTTGTTGCCGAGACGGTCCGCTATGTTGGACGCGCGTATGAAGAGGTTGTCGCCGTTGCCTGCGGGGATGCCCAGCACGATCACGAACTCGTTGTTTTTCAGGCCGGAAGCCTGCACGTCCGCCACGGGCACGGAGCCTGTGAAGGACACGACCTCGAAGTTCGCGGGCACGGCGCAGGCCTTGTCGATGGACTCGTTGAAGACCACCCGGATGTTCGTCTTGCTGCCCGCAGCGTCGTCCTTGATGAAGTCGGCGGACACGATCTCCGGCGGGCTCTTGTCCTCGCGCCCGTCGAAGCGGAAGCTGTCCGTGGACGGCATTTCCTCCGGGATCGCGTTGTCCTTGGCGTCGGAAATTCCGCGCGCTTCAAGAATGTATTCCTTGCCGTTGAACAAGGGGGCGCAGCCCAGCTTGACGGTCAGGTTGTCCGCGAGAAGCTCCGCGCTGTCCACCTCCAAGACGTCCTCGCCCTGCAGGATGCGGAACGCGGAAGTCGAGACGCCGGCGACTTTGACGGGCTCGGAAAACACGGCGTTGATCTCCGTCTGCGACGTGGCCTTGGCGTCCACGAGGCGCGGCGGCACGGTGTCCACATATTTGAAGGACTTGGTGACGGACGCGTCGGGGCGGTTGCGCTTGACGGAAGCGTCCGTGATGCCGTTGGCCACGGTGATGCGGTACATGCCGCCGTCCGCGAAGCCCTTGTCCACGACGTTCGGGTTGCGCTTCTCGCAGGTCAGGATGACGCTGTTGGTATCGGCCTGATATTCGGCCTTGATGACGGAAAAATCCTCGACTTGGTAATTCCCGGCGTTTTCTGCGCCGAACTTCTCCAGAGGCTCGTTGAACTCCAGCCGCAGCTTGCGCGAATCGGAGCCTTCGGCGCTGATCGTGGAGACCACGGGCGCGACGGTGTCGTTGTATTCGACCTCCACCCTCGTGCCGGACTTGATCACGTTGTGGTTCATGCTGGTGTCGGCAATATTGCTAATCTCCAGCTTGTAGCGACGCCCGTCCAACATCTGGCGCTCTTCGGGCAGATACAGGTCGATCACGTTCTTGTTCAACTGAACCTTGGCGATGTCGATTGGCCGACCGTCCTCGTCGATAAGGTAGAACGTCTTGAGCGCACCCGGCAGAGCCGACGGTTCGACGGACTTCGGGTCGATGTCCTCGCTCCACACAAGGCGGATGCGCCCGGGCGTGTCCCGGTGCGTGGTCGCGCTGATCTGTTCGGTCGTCAGCGGGCTGCCTTGCAGTTCCGGCGGCTTGTGGTCGAGCATGGCGATGCCCACGGTGACAAGACCGACGAGCAGCAGCGCGGAGACCACGCCAACGGATGCGTAAAGTTTGACCGGCGTGGCTCGCTCTTCGAGCTGGCCGAGAACCGTCGGGGGCACGATGCGACGCCCGGCGGAGTCCTCGCCCTCGACGGGCAGGCCCAGAACGCTGTCGGAAGTCAGGCACAGGCAGGAATCGTAATCGTCCTTGGGGGAACATGCCACCAGCAGCTTGCCCCCGCAACGGTAGTACGCCAGCGGGCTGCGGTGCAGGTCCGGCAGGCGCATGGACGCGCGCAGTTCCTTCTCGTAGGCGGACAGGCCCTCCGCGTCGGGATGAGCCTCCTCGTAATACTGACGGGCGGCGGCCTCGAAAGCGGCGATTTCCGCCTTGGGCAGATACTTCATCCGCTTCGCCTTGGAAAGCGGTATGCGCTTGCCCGTGCTGACCAGTTCGCGCAGCTTGCCGTCCCCTCCCCTGACCTCGCCGGCGATGAAGCGGGCGAGCGGATGCGTGGAACGGTCGAGCAGCTTGAGCGCCTGCGCGCGCATGGAGGCCGGACCCATGACGCGGGCGCGCAGCTTGTCCACGATCGTCAGACCGACGTAATCGGAATCCCTGCAAAGCGGCAGCGAGCTGTCCTGCTTGATCTCCGTGCCCCAGAGGATGACGAGTCTGCGGTCCTCGGTCGGCCCATAGACATAGTAAGCCTGCGGGTCCAACTCCGGGTCCGGCAGACGGAAACCGCGCCGCAGCTTCAGTTCGTGGTCCACGCTGCGCTCGTTGCCCTCGCAGAAAGCGCGGGCCGCGTCGGCGAAGGCTTCCACCACCGCTGCGGGCAGGGATTCCATCTGCTCGATGTTCTGGCCGAACTCGGCAAGATCGTAAGTCACTTCCTGCACGGCCCTTCCGCGTGCGTCCGCCCCGCCCTCGCCCATCGACGCGGGCGCGAGGAAGGCGGCGATCTTTTCGCGTCTGGACATCAGCACGCGGTAGTTTTCCTTCTGGAAATAGCTGCCGTTGCGGTCGGGAGTGGTCAGCAGGAAGAAGGGGCGGCGTATGCTCCTTTTAAAGCGTGACTGAAGTGTGGATTCGTCCATTGGGAACAGGAATATGTTGTTAAAGCGTTGCTATCCGGTGAAGACCATAGCGCGGTGAAGCACTCGATCCCCGCCGGGGCCGTGTTCCATCACAAGCCATGACATGGGGCGGCTGACGGTCAGGCGGTTGCCGGAATCCATCTTTTCCATAAGTTCGGTATTCAGACGCTCGTTGGGGAAAATTGCCCGCACTTCCAGCCCCTGAAAACCCTGCTGTATGTCCTCCTTGACCTGCCGGAGCATGGCGGAGGCGATGTCCAGCCTGTCCGCGTCTGGCACGCCTTCCAGCGCGTAGCAGAAGCGGTAGAGGCTGCGGCTGAGGTCCGTCGCCATATCGCAGAACTTTTCCGGCGACATGTCGCGGCGGGTGATCCTGATCTGGTAGTCAAGCATGGCCGCGGCCATCTGCACGGCCTCCGACGCGCCCTTGGACAGGCCGTCAGCCAGCGCCTTGCGCCAAAGCGGGTAGCCCTCCGCGCCCTTGAGCGACTTGGGCCAGAACACGTCCGCAACCGGTCCGGTCTGCTCTTCCTGAGGCTTCTTCTGCGCGGCCTGAACCACCGTCTCGGCAAGTCCCTTGACGCTCGTTTCGATCGCGGCCAGCCGTTCGAGGACAGGCTCGGCGGACGATTCCTTGCGCAAGTCCGCCATCGCGGAGCGAAGCTGCTGCGACACGGCTGCGGGAAGCGAGCCGACCCGTTCCTCAAGCCGCGCGACGGACGCCACGTTGAAAGCGCCGGCAGAGGAGGACGCCGGGGCCGCGACGGGCTTCACAAGGTGCGGAAGCTCGGTCTGGATGCTCTTGAGGCGCAGCAGAACCCACATGGAGAACAGCGTGGCGAGCGCGCCGAAGATGCTGGCGATTCCGGCGATGATCGCCGTCTTGGTGCCGAGGGAGTCCGCCCTGTCCATCGAACCGGTCCCGACCGCTCCGATCTCCGCAATGGACCGGGTAAGCTCGGCCCGAGTGGGCAGCTTCTGGAGCGAATCCTTCACGGCGCGTATAGCCTCCGCGTTCTCGGACCGGACCTTTTCAAGCGCTTCGAGCAGTTCGGCTCTCGTCGCGGCGTCGAGGTCCTTGACGAACTTCTCGTCGAAGCCCCGAATGTTCTGGTTGGAACTGATCAGTTCATCCACCGAGGCTTTGACAGCCTGAACGGACTCGGCGCACGCGTCCACGCGGGCGATGAGGATCGTCGAGGCGTCCGGCTCGGCGGGCAGCGCGACGGCATCCGGGCCGTCCAACACCGTCTCGCTCTGGGCGGACGCGATGCCCGCGCCGTTGATCATGGCGAATGCAAACAGGCCTCCGGCGAAGCATTTCAGGATGCTTGAGCGGCTTCTCATGCTTTTGCTCTCCGTTTGGTTCTGGGTTGGTAGGGCAAACTGCCCCTTGACGTCAGAAAATGTCGAAGCTCGGATCGTCGAGCCAGTGGCTCTCCTCCAGCATCGTGTTCAGGCGCATCTCCACGCTGGCCACGTCCATCTCTGGCCAGTCAGGATGCCGGTCCACGCGGGTCAGTTCCAACTGCTCGCCCTCGCCCGCCGTGGAGGACCACTTGAGCGTCACGAACACATGCGCGCCCTGAATCGGCGGCCTGTATTCGGGCTGGTAGCGGATTTCGTAAACCGGGTCCGGCATGACGCCAGCCACGGGCACGATCTGCCTGCCTATGCGGCAGGGCAGCACGACCTCGAAACGCTTGGGCGGGCATTGGATGGACGCCCGGTCCGGCGACGGATAATCGGCTGGCGTGAAGAGGAATTCGGACCCCTCCTCGTCCTGCACGCCGTTGCCGGGCAGGATGCTCCAGAAATACTGGCGCTGCGGGCGGTCCTGCGCCTCCTCGCGCAAGGTCAGGCCGGGCAGGTTGCCGTTGCAGATGTCCTGATAAAGAGCCGCGCCCACGACGGTGCAGGTCTTGGCGTCCATGATGCGCCCTTCCGTGAAGGTGCTGAAGGGATACCAGCCCCCTGCGGGGAAGTTCTTCATGTGTATGATGCGCTGCGGCAGAAGCGGGAAGCTGGACGCGAGGCGTTCCTTGATGCGCGGCAGTTCCGAAGGCTTGCCGGACACGATGGCAAGCTGACAGTCGAAGCGGCCCGCGAGCCGGGACAGGTGGTCGAAGAGATTGCCGAACACCTCGTCCACGCAGGACTCGATGGTCTCGCGGTCGCACTGCAGGTAGATGTTTCTGTCCGCGCTGAACACGGTGCCGTCCCAGAGCTGCCCTTCGCGGGCCTTCATGCGGATGACCCTGCCGGTCAGTTCGTTCAGTTCGCGCAGCGCCGCGTTGTCGATGATGTTGCGCGCGAGGGCCTCGCCGATGGACAGCTTCTCCCAGCCGGAGTCGGCGTTCTCTGAGGAAGTGACCAACTGACTGAGCCACTGGTTGACGAGCGGGACGAAGACCAGCCGCGCGATGCGGGCGAGCTTCACGGACGCGCGCGGGTCCACCGGGCGGAACTCCACGTGCGAAGGTTTCTTCAGGAAGCGGGCCACCCACTCCTTGGCGTCGGGCATGCCGTCGTACTGCTGGAGACCGGAACTTTCGATCCAGCCCGGCAGGAGCACCTTCTCGATGATGCGCTTCACGAGCATGTCGCCCGCTATGGAGCAACCGTCGCGGAAAAGGAGCCGCGTCTGGAGCGCAGCACCCGCGCCGCGCCGTCCGCCGCCGTCGGCCATGCTGTAACGGATTATGGCCATGTCGGTCGTGCCGCCGCCGATGTCCACGTTCATCACCGTCACGCTCTCGCCGTCGCCGTAGAGCTTCAGCCAGCTCTCGCCGTCGCCCATGAGGGCCTTCACGTCAGAATAAATGATGGGAAGCTGAGAGCACACGGCCTCATCGATCGGGGAATCCGACAGCACGGGGCGGGAACCGCCCCTGCGGTC
>JBAZHO010000034.1:0-10583 GCA_041652375.1 Opitutales bacterium
TACGGGGGCAAGGGTTTGATGCGCGACTGGCGGGGCATGTACACACAGATGCTCGTTGATGCCGCCGCAGAGGGTACGTTGAGCAACCCGCGCGAGATCGTCTCGGTTCCGGACTTCTTCGAGCGTGCCTTGCCCGACGATGCCTCGTCGGTGTGGGATCACAGCGTCTTCCAGCCGGACGTCATCTTGATTTGCATCGGTCAGAATGACTTCAACAATGCTTACATCGGCGCAACGGACTACGCGCAGGCATACGTTAAGTTCATCGACCGCATCCATCAGGTGCATCCGTTGGCGCCCATCGTCATCATGTCCAGCCCGATGGCCGAGCGCAGCCGCACCGATGGGACCCAGCCGCGCGGCGCGATGCACGAATTGGCGTTGTCGCTCGTTCAGCAGCACTACTTGCACTTGGGTGAGTCTTTCGTCACGCCGTTCTTCATGGCAAAGAATGATGGCACAATGCTGGACAGCCATCCTATCGCCTCTCAGCAGCGTGCAATGGCCGACGAACTAAGTCCCTTGATCAGCGCCCTCATGCACTGGTAAGGGTAAGGGCAAGGGCGGTCGCGCCCTTGACCTAAGATGCTTTCGCATCTTGAAGGGCTTCGCCCTTACGCTGGCTTCGCGCAGCTATCCCAAGAACGTTCGTCGGGGGCTTCTTGTGTTCGTCGCGGGGGTATTCGTTTCGCGCCTTGGGGTGCGCAGCCCAGTTTATCATAAAATCCGCGCTAATAAACGCATACGTACGTCCTTGCTGTTGATTAGCACACGGGGCGATGCTATGTTTCCCATATTCTTTTGGGTTCCCGATTGTGATTAAAACAAGGGTATTTGGTGATGTGCCCACGTCGGGCAGGGCGGGTTTTTCGCTGGCTGAAATTTTGATCGCGCTCGCCCTGTTCGGCGTGATGGCATCGGCCTTTATGGCAGCGAGCATGTTCGCAAGACGTACTGCCGAGAGTGCCGTGTACGAGAGCACCGCGCTTACTGTCGCGTCGGGCTACATGGAGCAGATTAAGAGTATCGAATACGAGACTCTCGTTTCTTGCATCGACGACCCGACCGCGCCCATTCCGACGATGGTCAATCAGGGCACTGTGGACCCGATATTCCTGAATGTTTACACCAGAAAGGTCATCGCCCTGCAACTGGACCAGAACAACGTGAGTCTCCAGAACATGGTCCTGCTGGTCAAACCTGTGATGAGCAACATGTTTACCGCCTCCGGCAGGCGCATCATCACCGTGGCCATTTATTACCGCTGGTACGAGCCGGGTTCGGGTCGCCAGCGCGACGCCTGTCTGCGCACGGCCCGTTCCTACGTGCAGACGTTTTAGAAAGCCGACATGAAACGCATTCATTCCAGCATCAGGCGAAGGGAGTCGAGTTTTCAAACGCTCCATAGGACAGATAATCGTTCCTGCGCGTTCACGCTCGTGGAGTTGATGGTTGCCATGTTTGTTTCCGGGCTGGTTTTCATGGGTTTGTTCCAGTTCACGTTCTCCACTTCGCGGCTTCTGTTCGACAGCACGGGGAAGATCGACATCAACCGCGACGTGCGCATGTTCACCCAGCACATGAGCGCATACGCGCGCGCGTCCAACTGTTTCTTCATTTACAGCAGCTTCAACAGCGAGGACCGCAACAGCATCTCCGACCGCAAGCGCGCCAACGAATCCGGCGATTTTCTCCTTCTCATATATCAGGAGCCTTGGCCGAACTCCGACGACGTGGAGTGCATTACCAAGCTGATCGGTTACTTCCGCAAGCCGGACGGAACCGGGGCAGACGCGAAGGGACCGGTTTACCGTTTCGAGATCGACTACCTTCCGGGTTCCTACCCCAGCACGTTGACGAACACGCCGGAGCAGCTCATTTCCGTGCTTTCATCGAACGGCACATACGAGCGCGTATGGGAACTCTCGCGCGGCCTTTCCGACGGGAAGCTGTTCTACAATTTCTTCGACCGCAGCATCATGGTGAAGGCGGAACTGTTTCGAGGCAACGACGCGCGTCGCATCGCCGACACCTACAACTTCACGGTGTCGCCAAGAGGCTGAGTCATGAAGCATTCCCTGCATACACACCCGGAAACCGCACAAGAGCGCGAACCGCAAGGCTCGCGCGCCGAGGGCGCGTCTGACGGCACAAGACGCCGCGGGTCCGCTCTGGCCGCCGTGTTCATCATCTGCACCGCCGTGGCGTTCGTCGCGGCGAGCACGATGCAGATTTCCGTCGGCGAGCAGCGTCTGAACGCAGACGCGGCCATGCTGATGGAGGCGCGCAACGCGGCGGAAGCCGTCGTCGAATACGGGTTCTCGGAACTGTCCAAACGCTTTGACTCCACGATGGCCTTCCCGTCGGACATTCTGGCCCCCAAGCCGGGGAACGACCCGCTGGTGCTTCCGCCGGATTTCTACGCCCTGTTCGCAGGCAGTCATGTCGTGATGCCGGCGGCCCCTTACGATCCGTTTCAGACTTGGGGCAGCAGCGCCACGGAGATTATCGGCGGCACGGTTCCCGGAGGAAGCTGGAAGTTCATCAGCGGCAGCACGCCCGGCAACGAGTTCGACCCGCTCAAGGACAAGATGGTGCTCGTGCGCGAGGTGCTCGTTTACGGCAAGGCCACCGTGCAGGACTCGCGCGGCAAGCGCCTCACGGCCTACTGTTCCGAGGAGTTCCAGATACGCGACGCCCCGCTGTTCGCCCACGCGATATTCTATAACATGGACATGGAAATCGCCCCCGGACCGACGATGAACATCGTCGGCGCGGTGCATGCCAACGGCAAACTTTACGTGCAGGCCAACGATTCCCTGAACTTTCAGAAGAACGTGTCCTCGGTCGGCAACCTCTATCACGGCCCCTTCCCCGGCATCGGCAAGTCCGTTGCCAACGGCGACGTGACCTTCCCGGACGTGAACGGCAACCAGCTTACGATGAAAAAGGGCAGCGGCTGGTACGACAGCACGATGACCGACTGGCGCAGCACATGCTCCCAGCGTTGGGCGGGCAACGTGCAGGACGCCGCGCACGGCATACAGGCGAACAACGCCGTGGCCCTGCCCAGCTACAAGCGAGACAACCCCGCCACCACAGCCGTGGACGACGCCCTGAACTACGGCTACAACATGATCATGCCGCTGGACTACAACGGCACGGTGGACAGGAACATCGAGAAACAGAAATACGCCTATCAGGCGGGCATGTACATCGTCGTCAACACCAACAGCAGCGGCGCGATCAGCGGCTACACCATCAGGACCACCCAGCGAGACGCCAAGGGCGACATCGTTTACAGCGGCAACACCCCGGTGACCACGACGCTCACCTACTCCGGGGCCAGCGCCATCATCAACATCAGGAACTACGCCTCCACCACCAACTACTCCGGCGTCACCACCGTGTCCAGCGGCCTGTACGACAAGCGACGGGGCGAGGGCGTGGACATTCTGGAACTCAACATGGGCAACCTTCGCGCCGCCATACACCGCAACGACTCGGCAGAATGGGGCGTGGCCCCCGAAGAGTGGTGGAACGGCATCGTGTTCGTGCAATGGGCATACGACAGCACGGACACCGCTGGCCCCGACGGCATACGCCGCGCCGTGGACGGGACGGGCCTGAAGCTGATCAACGCGCAGGCCTCCGGCACAACGCCCGGCATCCCCGACCCCGCCAACCCGAACATTTCCGCCTTTGCCGCGCCGAGGGGCACGACAGTCGCAACCAACAACGTCCTCTACGTGCAGGGCAACTACAACGCCGACGGCAATTCAGCCACAGGCAGCCCGACCAACCCCGACGTAAGCTCCGAACCTCCGGCGGCGCTCGCAGCGGACTCCATCGTGATCCTCAGCGTCAACTGGAACGACGCGAACAGCGCCAAGGGCATGTCCAGCCGCGTGGCATCCACCCAGACGGAAGTATCCGCCGCAATCCTCACCGGGCTGGTTCCCTCGGACAAGAACAACAACAACGCGTACAGCGGCGGAGTGGAAAACTTCCCCCGTTTTCTGGAGGACTGGAACACCACGCTGCGCTATCGCGGCTCGATGGTGGCCCTGTTCGAAAGCGAAGTGTCGCGGGACATATGGGGCCAAAGCGACGTTTACGACGCGCCCAACCGCAACTGGGGCTTCAACACCCTGTTCGCCAACGGGCTCTACCCGCCCGGCACGCCGAACACGCGCACGTACCGCCGCGTGAACTTCCACAACCTGAGCGAGGCGGAATGGGCCACCGCACTTGCCGTGCTAAAAACCAATTCCGGGTTCTGAGCGCCCGCATGGCTGACGATCGCAGCGTTTCCCACAGGTCCGCAGAAACAAGGCAGATTAAGACAAGACATCTGAACGCGGATACAGTGATTCCCAAGAATAACCCATAGAGCGATTTCCAAAAGAAAACCCAAATAGAACCCAGAATTTTTATCCGCAGATAAGCAGGGATTTACGCAGATTATTGAAAAGAATGCTTTCTGATTTTCTAATCCCTTTTTTATCCCTGCTTCTCTGCGGATAAATTTCCCGTCTTCAAGATCATGACCCTTCGCATCACAACGCGCCTTCTGCTGCTGCCGCTCCTGTGCCTTGGCGCTTTCCACGCACCGGCGCAGACTGCGGACCCGAAACCTGACGCCTTCGCCGTCTGGACCGGACCGGCTCACCCTTGGCCCAAGGGCAGCCTCCCCGCCCTCCAGTTGAAAGGCTTCTGGGAACAGATCGAGTCACAGAAGCTGATGCGCTACGGAGCCGAAGGCAGCGGGCTGCGCATCGTCTTCAGCGCCGTGGGTCCCTTCAGACTGATGGAACCGGAGATGATGCCGCCCGCCTTTTCAAACGCTCTTGTGCTGGAAGATTCAAGGTCCGCATCCGCGTATATGGCCATCACCATGTTCCGCAGCGGAGACTTCTTCCCGGAACTGAACCTCGACGCCCTCAGCGGCTACGCCAAGGCGCTTGTTCTGGGCGGTGGGCAGGGCGCTGCGCGGACGGAGATCGTCGAAGCGCCCAGTCAGGGCAGTCGCAAACTCCTGCTCATGGGCATGTCGCCGCTCGGCCTGACATGGAAGAGCTTCGACGCCCGGCTACAAGTCCCCACCCTACGCACGGACTACTTTTTCGAGACCCCCAAGGGGCTGCTCGTGGTCAGCATCGTCGCCGAAGTCGCAATCCAGCCCGGCGTGCGCAGCGCGGCGGAGGACATACTGCGCCACGCCGTGATCGAAACGGACTAAAGTAGTTCACATTGATTTTTGTACACCGTCTAGAAGCGCTATAGGCGCGTCATGAGAAAGCCTAGGGTGGAGCGAAGCGGAACCCGGGGTATGCGTCCACAACACATCCAAGCGCTGTAGGCGCGGCATGATTGCCAGTTTATGCCGCGCTTGCAGCGCTTGTTCCGTTGTTTAGAATCATTACCCGGGGTTGCGTGCTACGCACTTACCCCGGGCTATCTCATGTCGCGCCTACAGCGCTCTGAAGGTCCACATGTTGATCGAAATCGCTATAAGATCGGCACTTCGGGATCAATCAGGAAGAGCTTGCATGGCGAAGAGGCTTGAGCGCGAGGCTCTTGCCTGCAACACTTCGCGGGTCACATGCCCGCCACCCTGACCGACAGCCCCGACACCATCTCCGGCAGCGAAAGCAAGGCCCCCCTGCTGGAAATACGCGACCTGCGGATGCACTTCCCCGTCAAGGGCGGCATCCTGATGCGCGAACGCGGCCTGCTGAAAGCCGTGGACGGAGTGAGCCTCGAACTGCGCGCAGGCGAGACGCTGGGCCTTGTCGGGGAATCCGGCTGCGGCAAATCCACCCTCGGCAAGTGCGTCGCACGCCTATACGAACCCAGGTCAGGGAGCATATTCTTTGAAGGCCGGGACATAACGAAGCTGTCCCAGCACGCGCTCAAGCCCATCCGCCGCAACATCCAGATGATCTTTCAGGACCCGGCGGAGTCCCTGAATTCCCGCCTCACCATCGGCGACATTCTGGAGGAACCCTTCATCATCCACGGCATCGGCAGGCCCTCGCGCCGCCGCGACATGGTGCGCGAACTGCTGGGCAAAGTGGGCCTCGAAGCCGAGGCTGCGGACCGCTTTCCCTTCGAATTTTCCGGCGGGCAGAGGCAGAGGGTCGGCATCGCCCGCGCCATCGCGCTGAACCCGCGCCTGATAGTGTGCGACGAGCCAGTGTCCGCGCTGGACGTGTCCGTGCAGAGCCAGATCATCAACCTGCTGCTCGAACTGCAGCGCGAACTGGGCCTCTCATACGTGTTCATCGCGCACGACCTCGCCGTGGTGAAACACATCTCCGACCGCATCGCCATCATGTATCTGGGCCGCGTGGTGGAACTGGCGGACTCGGACGAAATCTTCGCCAACCCCGTGCATGCCTACACGCAGGCCCTGCTGGCCGCCATTCCCAAGCCCGACCCCCGCGCCAAAGCCGCCGGAAAGATACTGCGCGGCGAAGTGCCCTCGCCCATAGACCCGCCGCCCGGCTGCGCCTTCGCCAGCCGCAGCCCCCTGCCCCACACGCCCGCGCAGGCGTCGCAAGACCCCTTCTGGAAGGAAGTCGCCCCCGGTCACTGGGCAGACGTCCACCCCGCTACGGTGCGGGACTGGGAAAAGCATCTGCGCGAGGAAGAACGTGCGCGTTTCCAATAGGCTTCGTTATAGCGTTTTTCAAAAGTCCGCCGAATTACCAGAGAACAAAGAGAAGAGTTTTATCCGCAGATAAGCAGGGATAAAAAAGGGATTAGAAAATCAGAAAGTATTCTTTTCAATAATCTGCGTAAATCCCTGCTTATCTGCGGATAAAAATTCTGGGTTCTATTTCGGTTTTCTTTTGGAAATCGCGTTACACCTTCGCCCGGGCATTGCGGAACTCGTGGGCCTGCTCGTATGTGTAGGCGGTCTTGAGCAGGTTCGCCTCGTCCAGCGGCTTGCCTATGAGCTGCATGCCTATGGGCAGGCCGTTCTTCGTGAAGCCGCAGGGGAGGCTGATTCCGGGCAGTCCGGCGAGGTTCACCGAGATGGTGAAAATGTCCTCCAGATACATCGCCAGCGGGTCGTCCGTCTTCTCGCCGAGGCGGAAGGCCGGGTTCGGCGTGGTGGGCGTGAGCAGCACGTCCACGTCCTCGAACGCCTTCAGAAAGTCGTTGCGTATGAGGGTACGTACCTTCTGGGCGCGGACGTAATAGGCATCGTAATAGCCGCTTGAAAGCGCGTATGAACCCAGCAAAACGCGCCGTTTGACTTCCGGCCCGAAGCCTTCGCCACGGGACTTCGCATAGACATCGAAAGTATCCTTCGCATCCTTGGAGCGGCGGGTGTAACGCACGCCGTCGTAACGGGACAGGTTACTCGACGCCTCCGCCGGGGCGATGATGTAGTAAACCGGGATGGCGTAGTCGGTGTGCGGCAGCGTCACCTCCTTGATCGTGCAGCCGCGCGACTGGTAGAACTTCGCCGCAGCGTCCACCGCCGCGCGTATCTCCGGGTCCACGCCGTCGGTGTAATACTCCTTGGGCAGGCCGATGGTCACGGGGCGTTCCGGCTGCGCGAGCGCCGCCATGTAGTCCGGGACCGCGACGTCCAGCGAGGTGGAATCGCGCCCGTCGTGCCCGGCGATGGCCTGCAACAGGGCCGCGCAGTCCGCCACCGTGCGGCCCATCGGGCCGATCTGGTCAAGCGAACTGGCGAACGCGGCCAGCCCGTAGCGGGAGACGAGGCCGTAAGTGGGCTTGAGGCCGACGATGCCGCAGCAGGCAGCGGGCTGGCGAATGGAACCGCCGGTGTCGGACCCGAGGGCGATTTCGCACTCCCCCGCTGCCAGCGCAGCCGCGCTGCCGCCGGACGAACCGCCGGGCGTGCGTTCGAGGTCCCAGGGGTTATGCGTCTTCTGATACGCGCTGGTCTCGCAGGAGCTGCCCATAGCGAACTCGTCCATGTTCAGGCGGCCCCAGAGTATCGCGCCAGCGGCCTTGAGCTTCTCGATCACATGCGCGTCGTAGGGCGAAATGTAGCCTTCCAGAATCCTGCTTGCGCAGGTCAGGGGCTGGCCCTTGACGCATATAAGATCCTTCACGCCGATCACCACGCCGTCGAGCGGTCCCAGCGGCCTGCCAGCAGCGCGGCGTTCGTCGCTGGCGCGGGCCTGCGCGAGGGCGTCGGCAGCGTCGCGGTGCAGGAATGCGCCGATCTTCGGCTCCACGGCGTCGCAACGCTCAATGATGGAGCGCATTGCATCCACGGCTGACGTGGCGGTTCTGTCGAAAGTGTTGAGGCTCATCTGACGGAAAGTGAAAGCAGTTTACTCGGATACGACACGCGGCATGACGACCTGCCCCTCGCGCTTCGCGGGGGCGTTCATCACGGCGGCGGAAGGCGACATCGTCGGACCGGGCACGTCCTCGCGCCACACGTTGTAAACGGGGGCTGCGTGCGCCGTCGGCTCCACGTTTGAAACGTCCAGCTCGTCCAGCCGCTCGAAGTATTCCAGCACCTTGCCGAGCTGGGAAAGGTAGATGCGCTTCTCCTCGTCGGACAGGTGAATCCGCGCGAGGTCCGCGACGTGGTCGATGTCTATGGTCGGCTTTTCCGGCATGATCAGGCGAAAGATTGCGATTATTGCCCGCCGCCCGCAAGGCTCGATTGAGCATTCGGACCTCAAGGAACGTTTTCCGAAAGTGACCCAATTAAAAACAAAACATTGATCCGCAGATTATAGCGTTTCTGAAAAGTCCGCCGAAATACAAGAAGAAGATATTTTATCCACAGATTATTGAAAAAACAGACGTTCTGATTTTCTAATCCCTTCGTTATCCCTGCTTATCTGTGGATAGAATTCTTGTCTTGTTTTCTTCTTTTTCGGCGGAGTTCTGAGAATTGCTATAACGTTCCGCCCAGCGCTCTCGCCTTGTCGAAGAGCTTTTCCGGCACGCCGCCCTTTCTGCGCGAACCCGCGAGGACGAAGCTGCCGATGACCTCGATGCCAGCGGAGCGGCAAACCCTCTTCATCTGCCAGATGCAGCCTCTTGACTGGCGACCGATCACGTTGAAGGGCCACGGAGCGCCGCAGGCCGTCACCAGCAGGGCCTGCCTGCCCTTCGCGCACCGGGGCGCAGGGGGGAACTCGCGCTTGTCGATCAGGAACCCGACCAGACGCTCAAACACGCGCAGCATGTGCGCGGACACGCCGCTCCAGTGCGTGGGGGATGCCAGCACGATAAGGTCCGCAGCCAGAATCGCCTCCTCGACGATGGCGATGTCGTCCCGCACCGCGCAGTGCCCCAGTTCGATGCAGCGCCCGCAGGAGGCGCAGTCCCGAATGTTCAAGTCGGGCAGGAAAATGCTGCGCACGCTGTGCCGCTCCTGCGCGCCTTCGGCGATTGCCGCCACAAGACGGCTGACGGTGCCGTCCCTGCGCGGGCTGGCGTTGAGGATGAGGATATTCATCGCGCGCCTACTTCACTTTCACAAATAACATGCCCCCGTCCACGGAGAAGGAAATGCGCCCTTCGATGGACTTCAGATTCGCGCCCTCCGGCCCGTTCTCGAAGCCGGAGCGGACCATGCCGATCACGAGATTGTTCAGCAGCGGGACCGGGCACTGGCCGATCCAGCCCATGTCCGCGCGGAAGCCGCCGGGAGCCATGTGCCCGCGCGCCTGATACAGAAACACCGTGTCCGCCGAAATCATCGGAATGCTCAGGCGCAGCGCCAGATAAACATTGCCCTGCACGTCGATGCGCAGGTTGGGCGTCTCCGTCAGCCTGACAAGCGGCGCGGAATCTCCCGCAGCGGGCTTCCAGTATGTGCGCAGGAGCGAGTTCACGTCGCCCTCGGTCAAGGAATACAGGCCGGGCACTCCGCTGGAAATGGCTTGGACTGCCGCCTGCGCGCCGGGACCGGCGTTTGAAGACCCGCGTATGAACACGACCCCCTGATGCTTGTCGGCAGACGAGGCCGAGGACTCCGGCACGTTCTGCGTCGCAAGCACAACCCCGGCGGCGATCGCACCCGCCAGCAAAGCCAGCGCAGCCACAATTACGAAGCTCCAGACGCTCTTTTCCCTGTGTTTTGTCTGCATGGTCGGAACGCGGTTCGGCGAAGACATCATCCAGAGCACTCGTGCCCCGGACAAGAAGGAAACTATCCCGCAAGCGCCCGCATTTCAAAGCATATCATGATGCAAAAAACGCGTTGGCCTGCATCGGCGGAAGGGATATACACGACGCGGCAGGAAGAGCAAACATGCAGTATTTCGACATTCAGAGAGCCGCTTACATCGAGCGCATCGAAACGGGAATCGACCTCATGCTACCGGAGGAAGAGGCGCGCCCATCCATAATTCACGAGGCCATGCGTTACAGCATGCAGGCCGGGGGCAAACGACTGCGCCCCACCCTCGCGCTGGCGGCGGCGGACATGGCCGGAGCCTCGCAGGACGCCCTTCCTGCGGCCATAGCCGTGGAATGCCTGCACGCCTACAGCCTAATCCACGACGACCTGCCCTGCGTGGACAACAGCGAGCTGCGCCGGGGCCGCCCGACAAGCCACGTCCGCTTCG
>JBAZHO010000035.1:0-10561 GCA_041652375.1 Opitutales bacterium
GTTTCCACGAATTCGAACACGCCCTTGCGCGGTTCCACGCGGCCCACGAACAGGCAGAGACCGGGAACGGGCCGCGCGGCTTCGTCGTAAGGGAGCAGGGGTCCGATCGGGTAGGGCAGCACCTCCACGCGGCCTTCGGGCAGGCGCAGCCACTGCGAAACCTGCCGGGCGAGACTCGCGCTTGGCGAGATCACGCCGTCCGCAAGTTCTATGGACAGGGCCTCGCGGGCCTTGCGCGCGCGCACCCAGCGGTTCGTCAGCGGGTCGTCGTCGTGCTCGAAAATCATGTGGCTGGGCGAGTGCAGATGCACCAGAGTGGGCACGCGCCGCCACGGATGTGACGGGGGCAGACAGGCGCGTTTCTGCTGGAAATGAAGCAGCGGGGCCTCGTATTCGGGCGCTTCCACGGCGTCGATTTCCTCGCGCGCGAGCAGCTTTTCCAGCGCGGCGCACACCACCGGGCCGAAGGCCGCCGGGATGTCTCGCCTGATCAGGGCTTCGGCCTCCGTGCTTCGCGCCTCCGGCAGCAGGTTCCAGCCCGCGTCCGCGAAGGGCAGGTAATACACGCGCAGCCTGCCGTCGCACGACAACACGGGCTTGTCGATGCCGCATGCGGGGGCGTCCGGGTGAGACTGCGTGAGGACGCTGACGGTGGTTCCACCCTCGGCCAGAATGCGCGTCATGTTGGCCACGTACGTGCCGATGCCGCCCATGGGGTTTGGCGGGTATTCCCGGCTTGCAAGGCAGATGTGCATGGGGTGGGGGGCGGTTTCAGGGCTGCGCGGACCGGCGCAGCTTTTCCAGTTCGGCGAGGTCGGCGGCGTGCCGGGCCAGCGCCTCCTCGTAGAGGCCCTTGAAATACTTCCATTCCTTCTGGTTCCAGCCGATGTCTATGACCAGTTGGTCCCGCTGCTTGCGGACGGGTTCGAACTCGCTATGGTAACGCCCGGCAATGTCGTAGTAAAGGCCGTCCTGAAGCAGCGCGACGTCTCTGGCGTAGCGTCTGAAGAGGTCTTCGTGGCGTTCCGTCATGGCCCTGCGTCCGTGTTCGCGGGTGCGGAAGTTGTACATGCTGGACATGGACCCCTCGCGCATCCGATAGACGATGAGCGGTTCGGGGATGGTCAGGATGGAATGGCCCGCCTTTGCTATGCTGATCCAGAAGTCCCAGTCCTCATATGCGTAGCGCATGTCCTCGTGCACGCCGCCCACGTCCATGAACGCATCACGGCGCACGAGGGCGGGCGGGGTGGACATGCACTCCGCCAGCAGGAAGGGGAACTGCGGGTGCGGCGGCGCCCAGTAAGTGTGCATCCGGCCCACGCTGTGCGTCCATGCGGTGACAGCGCCGCATTCCGGGTGGCGGTCCAGCACGGCGGCGGCCTTGCCGACGAGCGACGGCTCGATCCAGTCGTCGCAGTCCAGAAACAGCAGCGCGTCACAGGCCTGACCTATGGCGGCAATCGCCCCCCGGTTGCGGGCTGCGGGCAGCCCCGCGTTGCGGAAGCGGAGCACTTCCACCCTCGGGCGTTTTTTCGCGGCGCTCAGGGCTTCCAGCGTCTCCGGCGCGTCCGATCCGTCGTCCACGACGTAGGTCATTATCCGCAGATCGGCGCAGTCCTGCCGGGCGACGCTGTCGAGGCATTCCGCGAGGTACGCGCCGAGGTTGTAACATGGGACGATCACGCCGACCTTGCGCACCGGCTTCGTCTTCCAGACTTTGCGCAGGTTCCGCGCGGGCTGGTCGCCGAAGGGCAGGTTGCCGGGCACGGGAATGCGGCCATTCTTTGCCATGCTTTTCCTGTTCCACCCCACGACCTGTTTGAGAAAGGCGACGGTCTCATCCGCTATGCGGTCGTTGTCGCACATGCTTCTGATGGATATCGCGGCGTTGTAGGCCCAGCCGCGCCGCGTGGCTTCGTCCGCATTGATGGCGATGCGAAGGGCGTCGTGCAGCTTGTCGGGGTTGCCGGCTTCGCAGAGCAGGCCGTTCACGCCGTTGCTGATCATGTCCGCCATGCCACCCGTCTGCGTGGCGACGATGGGCGTTCCGCAGGCCATCATCTCCTGACAGGCGAACGAAAACGGCTCCCAAGGGCTGGGCACGACTCCCAGCGTGGCCTTGGCGTATTCGGCCCATAGTTCCTCGCGGGGCATCCAGCCGCGAAAAACGACGCGCCCGCGCAGTTCCGGGCCGACGTAGCGGCGCAGCAGGCTTTCGCCCACAGTGCCAGAAAGCGTGGGATGCGGGGTGTCTTTGCCCAGCATGTGCAGCGTGACCCGGGGGTCCTCCTCCATCAGGGGGATGACGGCCTCGAAGAGGTCTTCCACGCCCTTGCGCAGTTCTATGCGCCCGGAGAACACGATGCGGCATTCGCTCTGGGAGTCCGCGTTGCCGAGGCGTTTGTCGAAGTTCGCCTGTGCGGGGATGCTGCCGTGGGGCAGGGGGATGCGCCGCACGCGCGAGGCGACCGGGCCGATGTCGCGCATAACTTCGGCCTCCATGCTCCGGCTGGCCACGATGATGCCGTCCGCAAGGGACATGACCTCCTTCTCGTAAAGGTGGCGGTGGTATTCGTGGCGGTCGTAAATGCTGTCGCCGTTGAAGTGCTGGATCTGCCAGTGAGGGCTGTGAACGAAGATGACGAAGGGCAGCTCCAGCAGTTCCCCCAGCACCATGCGGCGGTCCTGCGCCAGCCATGTCGGGGCCTCCACGTCCTGCGCCAGCACCACGTCGAAGGGGTGTTCCGCGTGCAGTTGCGCGATCTTGCGCTGCACCTCCCGCGCGAAGATGCCCACGTAACTGCGCAGCGAGTGCATCTCCAGAGAGAACAGCTCGTCGTCGGCTTTCGCCTCGTCGCCGGTCCACGGGTGGTCCGTGACCAGACGATGCACGGCATAGCCGTCGATGGTTTCATAGACGGGCGCTCCTTCACATTGCTTGGTCAGCAATGTGACGTCGTGGCCGGCCTTGGCCAGTGTGGCCGGCATGATGGTGGCGTATGTCCCGACACCGCCCATGGGACCGGGCGGATACTCTGTTGTTACCAGACAGATGCGCATTTTTATCTGTTTATCGCCGACATGCGGGTTCGCGTTTCAGTATATGCTTCCAAGTTTGAAACGAAGAGGCCGCTTCTGGCGATTCCGTATTGGTGAATACCGGCGAAACAGGCGACGGAATGTCTTCCGTCACTCAGTCAACATGCGAGGCAGGGGCTTTGCCGCGCGTCAGCGTGATAACGCGCACGCGCAATCGGCACGTCCTTCTGCGCCGGGCCGTCGAGTCCGTCCTCGGTCAGTCCTTCGCGCGATGGGAGCACGTCATCGTGAACGACGGCGGGGACGCCGACGCCCTTGACGCCTTTTTGGAACCGTTCCGCGAGCGTTACGCAGGCCGCCTGATCGTGGTGCACAACCCGCTCGCCCTCGGCATGCAGCAGGCCACTAACGCCGGGCTGGCGCGCGCTAGCGGCACATTCGCGGCGATTCACGACGACGACGACGCGTGGCACGAGGACTTTTTGAACGCCACGGTGGCCTTTCTCGACGACAAGGGGCCGGACAGCGTCTATCAGGGCGTGGTGACGCACAGCGTGCGGGTTCTGGAGGATATGGATTCGAAGGGCGAGGTGCTTGAGGTCGAACGTGCGCCCTACCTGCCCGCGCTGGATGTGAACCTGTTCCGTTTGGGCTTCGAAAACCCTTTCCCGCCGATAGCTTTCCTGTACCGCCGCAAGGCGCACGAGATCGTGGGCAGCTTCGACCCGCGTTTCGACGTGGTGGGCGACATGGACTTCAACCTCCGTTTCCTTTTGCGCTGGGAGATCGGCGTCATCGCCCGCCCGCTGGCTTTCTACCACTGGCGGCGCGACGGCGGGAGCGCGGAGCTGCACACCAGCGTGGTGGCGGAGTCCCGGACTCACGGCAGGCTGCTTAACGAGTTTCTGAACCAGCAGTTGCGCAGCGACAAGGATTCCGTGGGGCTGGCGCTGAACATCGCCCGTTACGTGGTGGGCATCGAGACGATGTCCGGCGACGTGAAGGAGCGGCTGGCGGATTTCAAGGCGCATCTGGCCAGCTTGTCCGACTGCATGATCGGCAACGCGTTGCCGCGCGTTGTGGACCTGAAGGCGCATCTTGACAGCTTCAGCGGCATACTGGAAGGGATCGTCCGCCGTCAGGAGGACAGCGCCGAGCGGCAAAATGAGATCGCCGGGCGACAGAAGGAGAGTGCTGCGCGTCAGGACAGGGCGGATGCGCGGCTGGACGGGATCGAGGCGGCCATGATCGAAAGCGCGCGCAGTCTGCGACACGGTTTCAACATCGGTCCGGTCCGCGTCGCATGGATGCGCAGAAGGAAACGCAAATGAGTACCGTGGAACATGCGGAAGGGTCGGGCAACTGGTTCGTCCTGAAACCGGTTCCGCCCACGGTCAACTCTGTTTTCCAGACTGTTTGCGCCTCCGCGGCGTTCGTAGAGAAAGGGATTCCGCCCCTGCCTTGGCGCGTCTGCGACATCGGCGTTCTTCTTGAAGAGGTTGAACGTCTCAACAACTTGAACTTGGCGCTTCCCCCGTGGCTGCGTCGCATTCTGCGTTCTCAGGGCAGGATAAACCGCATATTGTGCTCCTGCGCGGAGGCGTGTCTGGACGTCCTTGATGATTTTGCGGACGTCGCCGCGCCCGGGGAGCTTGCGCAGGCACGGCACGATCTTTTTGAGGCGCGTCAAGTCAACCGCAGTTCCGGCAGCTCCGCGTTGTCCCGCCGCGTGAACCGCAGGCAAAGCGCGTTCAACGAGATGCTCAACGGGGTCGTATTTCGCGCCGGGAATTGTGCGATTGCTTCGGCTGAGATTCGCGCCTGTTGCGGTTCCACAGTGCCGGAATGGGTGGAGCAATTCCGCTGGCACGTCAAGGAGGGGCGCTTCCTGTCCTCCCGCCGCGCGAAAAGGCCCGCATGGCATCGCCGCGTCAAGGCGAGGCAGCAGGATATCAACCGCTGTCACATCATCGCCATCCGCCTACTGAACGGATTCCTGTCCACGGATCGCTGATCCTTATCAAAATGCGAGTCCTTCTGCTCACCACTCAGGTTTTCTTTACGCACGGCGGCGCCGAGATCCACGCCTCGTCCCTGCTCGACGCCATCCGCCGGGAGGGTCACGAGGCCGAGCTTGTCGCAATCCCTTTCAAGTGGTATCCGCCGGAGAAGATTCTGGACAACCTGCTAGCGTGCCGGATGTTGGACATCACGGAGAGCAACGGCGTGCCCGTGGACCGCGTCATCGGGCTGCGTTTCCCGGCCTATCACATCCCGCACCCCAACAAGGTGATGTGGATTCTGCACCAGTACCGCACCGCCTTCGACCTCTGGGCGAAGCCGGAATGCGATCTGGGCGGCTTTCCCGACGGCAGGCTGGTGCGCGAGGCCATAGCGAAGGCGGAGCGGGAGCTTCTGCCCGAAGCCCGCGCGATCTACGCGAATTCCCTCAACGTGGCGCGTCGGCTGAAGGATTACTGCGGCATGTCGGCAGAGCCGCTCTACCACCCGCCCAAGGGCGCGGAGCGTTTCCACGGCGGCGAATGCGGGGACTATCTCTTTTTCCCCAGCAGGCTGTCCGGCCTCAAGAGGCAGGAACTGGCGCTTGAGGCTCTGGCGCGGACGAGGCAGCCCGTAAGGGTGGCGTTCTCCGGCAAGGCGGACAACCCGGCGCATCTGGCCCATTTGCAGGAGCGTGCAAAAAAGCTGCGCTTGGATTCGCGGGTCCGCTGGCTCGGCATGATCAGCGACGAGGAGATGCTGGAGCGTTACGCGTCCTGCCGCGCAGTGCTGTTCCCTCCTCTTGACGAGGACTACGGCTACATAACCCTCGAAGCCATGCTTTCGTCCAAGGCCGTGATTACGTGTTCGGATTCCGGCGGCCCGCTGGAGTTCGTGCGCGACCGCGAAAACGGCCTCGTGGCCGCGCCGGATGCAGAGTCGCTGGCCGCCGCCATGGACGCGATGTGGAAGGACTCTGCCTTCGCCGTCGAGGCCGGGGCTAGGGGCCGCGTCCTGATCGACGAGATGGGCATCAACTGGAAGAACGTGGTGGGCAGGCTGCTGGCATGAAACTGAACCTGTTCACGCCCCTGCCGCCCGCCCGTACGGACGTCGCCCAGTGCGTCGCCCGCATGCTTCCGGCGTTGTCCGAACGCTTCGACCTGACTTTGTGGACGGATCGGGAGAGGGTGGACCGTTCGATTTCCAAGGTCGTCCGCGTGCGCAGATACAGGCCCGGCGACATGGACTGGCGCGACCTGAACTACGCGGACTGCAATCTTTACAACGTGGGCAACGACGCCCGTTTTCACGCTTCCATCATGGACGTGGCGTTCAGGTTTCCGGGCGTGGTGATCATGCACGACGTGTGCGTTCACGAGCTGGCCTATGCGACGCTGGAGCGCAAGCCCGCCTGCGCTGCGCGTTACATGGAGCTTCTGGCGCGCTGCGGGGCGGACGCCCAGCGGGACGGAACCGCCTTTCTGGAGGGCCGCGTCGCGCTGCGGGACGTCGCCGCGCGCAACCCTCTGGCGTGGTGGCCCCTGCAAGGCGCGCTCGGCGTGGTTTCGCACAACGGGGCCGCTCTGCGGGAGGCTTTGCCGTCGCTAGACATCCCGATGCTGGACACACCGCTGCCTTGGTTGCCCCGGGCGGACATGGCCGCGCCGATGGGGCGAGGCTTCAGGCGAGGGAAGAGACTTGAGATGCTGGTCTGCGGTTTCCTGAACAGTCCCAGCCGCCGGCTCGACGAGATTCTGGATGCCCTTGCGGCGTTTCCGCGCCGAGACGAACTGCTCCTGCACGTGGCCGGGCATGTAAAGGACGGCGCGGCGCTGGCCGGACGGATCGGAAAGCTGCGGTTGGCGCGCAATGTGCGCCTTCACGGCTATCTGTCGGAGCGGCGGCTGCGCTCGCTCATGGAGCGTTCGCACCTTGCGCTGAACCTGCGCTGGCCTTCCGCCGGGGAGGCGTCCGGGGCGCAGCTCCGCTTCTGGAACCATTCGCTCCCGACGATAGTCACGCGCACGGGCTGGTACGCCCGCCAGCCGGAGGACTGCCTGCTGTGGGTGTCCCCGGAGCGGGAGACGGAGGACCTGCACAGGCATTGGGCCGCCGCGCTCGACGATTATGATTCGCTGGCGCGGACGGGCTTGCGCGGCAGGCAGTTTCTTGAAGAGCGCCACGGCGCGGAGATTTTTGCGGATGCCCTGACGGATTTTCTTCCCTCAGTGGACGCGTACAGGAGCCGGGCGTTCGTCGGGCCGCTGGCGGAGCGGGCCGGGCGGGCGCTGGGGCGGCTGGGCCTCGGAGAAGGGGCGGGGGAAATGCTTGCGGCCTCGGCGGCTCGTGCGGCAGCCTCGATGGCGGGAATACGAGGGGAGTTTTCATGACGTTGGTCCTTGAGCTTACGCACACCAGTCACACGCTTGCCGCAACAGGAATACAGCAGGTCTGCCGCAACCTGTTCGCGGAGCTGAAAGCCGTTGCGAATGTTGACGTCATCGTGCTGGACCCTTGGCAGCGTTCGTGGCGCAGGGCCACGTATTCCGAGCGGGAGCGTCTGGTTCCGGGCGGCGATTGTGGCGTGGCCCGCCGCAAGGGCGAGGCGTGGACCGCAGCGGAGAAGCTGCGCGGGCGTCTGAAGATGCTGGCCGGTATCAAGGGGACGCTGCCGTCGGGCAACTCGGCCATACTGTTCCCGGAGTTCATCATGGGGCGATGCGTGAAAGCCTTGCCGGGCCTGCGAAGGCGGCTTGGTCCCGACGTGCCCTTTGTAGCCATTTTCCACGACGCCATCGCCATGCGCATGCCGGAATTCTCCGCGCTCAAGACGGTGGCGCGTATGCCTGAATACATCGCCGCGCTGGCCGGGTTCGACGCCGTGGCCGCCGTCTCGGAGGCTTCGCGGCAGGAACTGCTTTTTCTCTGGGACCGTATGGGCATGCGGGAGACGCCGCCCGTGGAGGTGATCCCGCCCGGCATCAGGCCGCCGGAACAGGCTGGGCGCGACTTACCGCATTCCATCCGCGCCGCGCCAAGGGTCCTCTGCGTGGCGACGCTCGAACCGCGCAAGAATCATCAGGCCCTTCTGGACGCCGCCGAACAGCTATGGGCCGAGGGGCTGGAATTCGAACTGGAGCTGGCGGGCATGGCGCACCGCGAGATGGGGGCGATTATTCTGGCGCGGATACGCGAGCTTGAGGGCCGGGGGCGCAAGATCACGTGGCACGGCGCGGTGGACGACGCCACCTTGCACGCTCTTTACGAGGACTGCGATTTCACGGCTTACTGCTCCCTGATGGAAGGCTTCGGCCTGCCCGTGGCGGAGAGTCTGGCGCACGGCAGGCCCTGCGTCTGCACGACCTGCGGCGCGCTGGACGAGGTGTCTCGCGGGGGCGGTTGCCTGCGGCTGGACGGGACGGACGCCGCCTGCGTGGCGGAGGGGTTGCGGAGAATGCTTTCCGACAAGGCCCTGCGCGGCAGGCTCGTTGCCGAGGCCGCCGCAAAGCCGGTCCGTTCTTGGGCGGACTACGCGATGGACGTGCTGGACTGGGCGAGGGGCTCGCGCCGGCGGTGCTGACGCGAGGGCGGGATTACCTTGCGTGGACGGCGTTTTGTGTGCTGCTCTTGTGCGCGGTATGAAAGCGGTCGTCCAGAGGGTTCACGAAGCCAGCGTAAGCGTCGAGGGCGCGGAGCGCGGGCGCATCGGTCCCGGTCTGCTCGTGTTCGTCGGCGTGCAGGACGGCGACACTATGGAGGACGCGCAGTGGCTGGCGCGCAAGCTGCCGCAACTACGCGTGTTCGAGGACGCGCAGGAACGCATGAACCGCAGCGTGCTGGACCTGGGCGGCGGCATCCTCGCCATCAGTCAGTTCACCCTTTTCGGCAACGTTCACAAGGGCACGCGGCCATCCTTCAACCACGCCGCGCCGCCGGACAAGGCAGTGCCGCTCTACGAGGCTTTTCTGGCGGAGCTTGAGGCCGCGCTGGGCAAGTCCGTCCCGAGCGGCGTGTTCGGGGCGTACATGCGCATTCTGGCCGACAACGACGGCCCCGTGACGCTGATAATCGACACGAGGGAGTCGCGGGTCAGGGGACCCGGTTGACGGTGCCCATGCCAATCGCGCCTTTGCGCGGTCGGGCTTCGCCGGGCGTCCAGATGAAGCGGTAGGGCTTGCCAGCCCACAACGGGCCAGCGTAGCCGATGCCGATGCGGGGTTTGCAGGAAATCTGATGGTCTTCGACGCGGATTCCAGCATCCTCGATCCACAGCCCCTGCGCCGGGATGGCCGCTTTTCCGTTCAAGTCGGCCTTGATGCGCAGCTCTTTGGTCAGCACGCCGGGGCCGTTCACTTCGCCCGCGCCGCGTATGAGTATCGCGCCGGGGTAGCCTGCCTCTCCCGTCACGATGTTCAGCATCCAGTGGACGCCGTAACACAAATACACGTACCACACGCCGCCTCTCTCGAACATCACCCTGTTGCGCGGCGTCATGCCCTTGGCCGCGTGGCTGGCCAGATCGTCCGGGCCGTCGTAGGCCTCAAGATCGGTCAGCGCCCAGCGGACGACCTCGCCGCCCGTCTGGCGGCACAAGTGCTTGCCCAGCAGATCGCGGCAGACGTCGAGGGTGGGGCGCTGAAAGAATGATGCGGGCAAAGGTTTGTTCATAGGAATGCGTGAGGCACGGCGATTCTATAGCGATTTCCAAAAGAAAACCGAAATAAAACCCAGAACATTTTCCGCAGATAAGCAGGGATAAAAAAGGGATTGAAAAATCAGAACGTCTTCTTTTTCAATAATCTGCGTAAATCTGTGTAATCTGTGGATAAACTCTTAGTCTGCGATTTCGGCGGACTTTTTTAAAACGTCTTAGACTTAATCTGCTCCGGGTATGGACGCTCAGACTTATTCCGGCTGTTGAGGAGATTACCCGCGCGGTTCTTCTTCCAGACGGTCTAGCAGGCGCAGGAGGCCGTCTAGGATGGTCAGGGGATGCGGCGGGCAGCCGGGGATGAACAGGTCCACGGGCACTTTGGGACTCGCTCCGTTGTGGATTTGCGCGTGGCCTGCAAAGGGACCGCCGGATATGGCGCAGGCTCCCACCGCTATCACGATTTTTGGGTCGGCGACGGCGGCGTATGTTTTCTGGAGCGCCAATTCCATATTCTTTGTCACGGGGCCGGTGATGAGCAGCCCGTCGGCGTGTCTGGGCGAGGCCACGAACTGTATGCCGAAGCGTCCCAGATCCCAGCCTATTGTTCCGAGCACGTTCGTGTCCGCTTCGCACGCGGCGCAACCGCCCGCGCTGACCTGTCGCAGGCGCAGGGAGCGTCCGAAAAGTTTGCGAAGTTTCCCGTCGAGGGCATCCGCGAGGCGGACTTGTTCCTGCCCCGCCTCTCCCAGCACGAGGTCTTCGCGTCGGCGCACCGCCATGCGGTGGTCGTTGGTCTGCGTGATGGCTTTCTGTGGACAGACTTTCACGCAGGCGGCGCAGAATATGCAGCAGCCCAGATCG
>JBAZHO010000036.1:0-10413 GCA_041652375.1 Opitutales bacterium
CAGGTTCTGGCGGATTTGCGGGTCGGACAGGGCCAGAATGGCCGCCGCTGCGAGGGCGGAGTTCACCGCGCCGGCCTTGCCGATAGACATGGTCAGCACCGGGATGCCGCGCGGCATGTTCACCATGCTCAGCACGGAGTCCAGCCCGTTGAGGCTCCAGCCTATCATGGGTACGCCGATGACGGGCAGGTGGGTGAAGGCAGCGGTTACTCCCGCAAGGTGTGCCGCGCCGCCTGCGGCGGCGATGATGACCTTCAAGCCGCGAGCTTCGGCGCTGCGGGCGTAATCCGCCAGCAGGTCCGGCGTGCGGTGCGCGCTGATGACGCGCTTTTCGTACGGTATCTTCAGTTCTTCGAGCTGCTTTGCGGCGTTGCGCATCGTTTCCCAGTCCGAAGTGCTTCCCATTATGATGCCGATCATAATCATCAGTGAATGGTTTATTGGCTCCGGTGCAAAGTGAAAAGCGCGGCGGCGGGCAAAGTCTTGAAGCCGAAGTGAAGGGGCGGGAATCGCGTCCGGCCTTGAGCGACTTTTTTCATGCAAGTTTTGCTCGCGCACAGGCCCCTCCGTTTAGAAACTGTGCTCTCCGAATGGCTTCCAAGATACAGACACTGCCCGGCTTCCGGGACTTCCCACCGCAGGCCTGCGCGCTGCGCAACTACCTGTTCGCCAAGTGGAGGCAGGCCGCCATAGCGTACGGCTTTCAGGAATACGACGGACCCGTTCTGGAGCCGCTCGAACTGTTCACCGAGAAGAGCGGCCCGGAAATCGTCGGCCAGCTTTTTAACTTTACCGACAAAGGCGGGCGCGAAGTGTCCCTGCGCCCGGAGCTTACGCCCACGCTGGCCCGGCTCGTGGGCGCGAACGCGGGTTCGATCAAGAGGCCGGTCAAGTGGTTCTCCATCGGGGAATGCTTCCGCTTCGAGAAGCAGCAGAAAGGCCGCAAGCGTTCCTTCTACCAGTTCAACGCCGACATCATGGGCGAGGCCGGACCCGGCGCGGACGCGGAACTTGTCGCCCTGTGCATAGAGAGCATGCGCGCCTTCGGCCTCGGGCCGGAGCACATCGTTTTGCGCCTCAGCGACCGCACGCTATGGATGGCCTTCCTAGCCGCGCAAGGACTGGACGAGGAAGCGTCGATTCGCGCCCTGTCCATCGTGGACAAGATGGAACGCGTGGATGCGGACTATACACGCCAGCAACTCGCCGCGCTGCTCGGGCAGGGGGTGGATGTTTTTCTCTCGCAAATCGCCGCCATGCGCAGCGTCGCTTCGATCGACGCTCTCGAAGCGTGGGTGGCCTCTCTGGGCATGGACGCGCTGACCGAACGCATGGTCCAGTGGCGCGAACTGTGGAGCACTCTCGAAGCGATGGGCATGACGGAGTTCTGCCGCGTGGACCTCGGCATCGTGCGCGGTCTGGCCTACTACACAGGCTTCGTGTTCGAGGTGTTCGAACGCAGCGGTCAGGGCAGGGCGCTGGCCGGAGGCGGTCGGTACGACAAACTCGTCGAGAAGCTCGGTTACGCCCCGCTGCATGCCACGGGATTCGCCGCTGGCGACGTGACGCTCGCGGACGCGCTGGAAAACGCCGGGCTGCTGCCCCCGCTGCTTCCGGGGCTAAACTGCTACGTGGTATCCGGCGGCGGAGAAGCGGAGCGGCGCGAAGCCATGAAAGCCGTGGCGACGCTGCGCTCCATCGGCATATCCGTGGATTACCCGATCAAGGCGACAGGCTTCGGCAAACAGTTCAAGCAGGCGGACCTCTCGGGCGCGCGGCTCGCGCTGATATTCGGCGCCGAGGAAGTGGCGGAAGGCAAGTTCAAGATGCGCGACATGGCGAGCGGCGGCGAAACGCTCGGCCCCCTCTGCGACCTCGTGGACGGCGTGAAGCTCCGCCTCGCCCACGGCATTCAGAAGGACTGACCCGCGCAGGCGGCAAGGCCCCTCGGGGATGCGCAGGCGGCGGCTTCACTATAGTGGTTTCGATCAATATGTGGACATTCTGAGCGCTGTAGGCGCGACATGAGATAGCCCGGGGTAAGTGCGGAGCACGCAACCCCGGGTAATGATTATAAAAAACGTAACAAGCGCTGTAAGCGCGGCATAACCGTGCGATCATGCCGCGCTTTCAGCGCTTGGATTAAATTGGGGCGCATACCCCGGGTTCCGCTTCGCTCCACCCGGGGCTATCTCATGGCGCGCCTACAGCGCTTTCTCAGAGTGTCCACAAGTCAATGTTAACTACTATACAAGGGACGGCTCTCCGAGCCGTCCGGCTGGCATGCGTTCGTCCTTATGCTTCAAATTGACCGACTTTTGGCAACCGCTATAAAATTTGCCGACTTATGAGAAACGCAATAGCTCGCACTGTCGGCAGATGCGGGGGTACGCAAAAATGCCCGCCGTTTTGGACGGCGGGCACTTATGGAAATTGTTCTGCCGGGCGGCCTTTCCGAAGAACCGGGTTCTTCAGACGGCGGCGCGTTAACCCTTGATCTCTTTATGGAGGGTATGGCGACGCAGGTACGGGTTGTACTTCATCTTCTCGACGCGAGTAGTCTGCTGCTTTTTGTCCCGCTGCGACATGTAACGCGAAGGCCGTTTGCCCTCCTTGCGAGCTTCTGTGCACTCTAAAATGATGTGTTCCCTAGGCATGGCGTAAAGTGGAAAGGGGAAACACTGCCTGTCCGAAACTGTGCTGGCAAGTAAAAATCTGCCCCTAGTCAGGATAAATGCCGCCCGCCGCCCCGTTCATATCCCCAGAGAGCCTATCAGCGAGGTCAGGTAGGGGACTAGCTGCTTCTTGCGGCTTACGATGCCTTCCAGCTCGAACACGTCCTGCGCTTCCACGCGCGGGTAGTTCACGCGTTCGGCAATCTCGCGCGGGCCGCTGATCAGCAGCAGGCTGTCCTGTTTGTTGATGTCGGTCACGAGCAGGGCGGAAAAGTCCAGTTTCTCGGCCTTGCGGATGTCGTCCAGCGCGGCTTCGAGGCTTTCGCGTCGCTGCCAGAAGGGGTCGAAACCGAGTTCCTCGACCTGCGACACGCTGAAGGTCATGCTGCCTTCGTGATACACCTTCAGGTCGTTGCGGATGACTTCGCCGGGCTGGCGACCGAGTATCAGGCTGCCGGAACTGAAGATGAAGTCCGACAGCGCGTCGATGTCCTCGCCGGAGACTTCGGACAGCCACCGGAGCAGTTCCCCGTCCTTGGGCGTGGCCGTGGGGCTGCGCATTTTGAGGGTGTCCGATATTATGCCGCTCATCATGATGCCCGCCGTCTTGCGGTCGGGCTTCCACGGGCTGCGCCTGAACAGGTCCGCCACGATGGTGCAGGTGGACCCCACTGGTTCGTTGAAGAAGAGGATGGGCTGGCTGCTGTGCGGGTTGCCGAGGCGGTGGTGGTCTATGATTTCCAGTATCTGCACCTGATCCGCGCCGGGCACGGCCTGCGTCAGTTCGTTGTGGTCCACGAGCACGAGCTTCGTGCCGGGCGCTTTGAGCAGGTCGCTCTTTGTGAAGATGCCCATCAGGCGGCCTTCCTCGTCCACGACCATGCAGGCCTGCGGCGGATTGCCAGAGATGCGGCGGCGCACGTCCGTGAGGCGTTCGTCGGGGCCGAAGCTCATGACCTTGTCAGAAAACAGCCTTTCGACGCGGTTCGCGCTGCGGATTATCCACGATGTCGTCGCGCTGTCGTAGGGGCTGCTCACGAGGCATACGCCCCTCTCGCGGGCCATCTGGACGATTTCCGGCTTCGGCTGGAGGTTTCCCGTGATGACCAGCAGGCGCACCCCGGCGTCGATGCTCTTGCGCTGGATGTTGTCGCGGTCGCCCACGACGATGATGGACTGGCTCGCGGGCGTGTCTTCATCGGTGGTGAATTTGCCGAAGCTGCCGATGTCCATCGCGCCGACGCGCACGTAGAGGTCTTCGAGCCTGTCCTCGTCCACTCCGTTTATCGTCGCTGCGCGCAAAGAGCGCACGATGTCCGCCATCGAGGCGTGGACGTGGCGCATTTCGCGCTGCGCCTTTGGCTTGGGCACGAAGTGCTCCCCAAGGTCGAAGACTGAGATCATGCCGAGGAGCTTTTCCTCGTCGTCCACGACGGGCAGCACGCTCACGTCGTGCTGTTCGATCAGTTCAAGGGCTTCCGCGCAGGTGTGGCGGGGCGTGACGCGGTGCGGGTCGGGCGTCATCACGTCGCGCACGCGCGGGGCCACGTCGCCGACGAAAACGGGCGCGGGGACGCCGTAACGCCCAAGCACGGCGTTGACGCGTTCGTTCGTGTTGCCGCAGCGCGCAGGCACGTAGGAGGGCTGCCCCGACGCCTTCTTGAAGGCCGCGTAGGCTATGGCGGAACAGATCGCGTCCGCGTCCGGGTTGCGGTGGCCGATTACGTAAGTCTGCTCGCTCATCCGTCTGTTGGACGCTTGCGGGCCGGGGCTTATTTCGAAGCGGGTATTACTATCTTCTGGCCGATCTGGAGCTTCGTCGGGTCAACACCCGGATTCGCGTCGATTATCGCCTGCACGCTCACGTTGTACTGCTTGGCCAGTTTGGAGAAAATATCGCCGGACTGTATGACGTGGATGCGCTGCCCCGCCGCGTTGACCGCAGGCTCGGCAGAGTCCGAACCCCGCGCGCCGTCGCCGGTGTTTTTCTGGGGCTTGCTCATGTCCGCAAGGGCGGCGGTGATCTTGTTGATCTGGTCGCGGTTGGCGCGGATTTCCGTGCTCAGGCTCTGCGCAGTGCGCTGGAGCGTGGCGTTTGTTTCGCGCACGCCGTTGTTGGCGCGCATCGTCTCCGTGCCCACCTTGGCTAGGCGCTCGTCCATTTCCTGAAGCACAGGTTTGACGCTTTCCATCGGGTCCGGGCGGGCGGAGACCTGTTTCTTGATCGCCGCGAGTTCCGACGACGCACCGTTGGCGATGTATATGCCGGCGATGCCGGTAATGATGCCCAGAAGGCCAATGCCGAGGGCAATCATGAACATTCCCTTGCTGGCGACCGAGGGGGTCTCCGCAGGAGGCAGGCCTTCGGGACCGGCGGAATCCCCGGAGAGCTTGCTGTCAGAAGAAGTACGCCGTTGAGCATCCATTTCGTCCATTGCGGGGCAAGATTAGACCATCACGGGAACAAGTAGCAAGCACTTACGGGGACCTTGAGCATGCATTCTCCGCAGCGCCGCCCTTGCGGGCGTACGACAAAAGCCCCGGTCCGCGCTGGGCGGGCCGGGGCTTTGGGACAGGCGGGGCGGGGCGCTTATTCCTCGCTCTTAACCTTGGACCATACGTCCATGTAGATCCGGTCCTTGTCGCCCAGCGGGATGATCTGTTCGCCCTTTTCCATCTGTTCGTCGGAAAGGAAAACCATGGGGTTTTCGAGCAGTTCCGTCGGGATGAGTTCATAGGCGGCGGCGTTGGGCGCCCAGTAGTTGGTGAACTCCATGTTGTTCGCGGCTACCTGCGGGTCGTGCATGAAGTTGATGAAGGCGTAGGCGAGGTCCTTGTTCGGGGCGTCCTTCATGATGACCATGTCGTCGGCCCAGAAAGAGAAGCCTTCCTTGGGCAGGAAGTAATCGATCTGTGTGTCTTCGGCGGCCTCGTCCATGACCTGCATGATGTCGCCGGAGTAGCCCTGCACGACGTAGAATTCCCCGGACGCGATGCCGGGCTTGTACTCGTCGGAGGCGAACTTGGCTATGTTGGCCTTCCAGCGTTTGACCACTTCGCCCGCTTCCGCGACATAGGCCGGGTTGGTGGTGTTGAGGCTGTAGCCGAGGTATTTGAGGGCCGCGCCGAGCACTTCGCGGTAGTCGTTCAGAAGGGTGATGCGACCCTTCAGGTCGGCCCGGTCATAGATGTTCCAGCTTTGCTCGTAGTCGCCCACCTTGTCCGCGATCAGGGCGATGCCCGTTGTTCCGCTCATGTAGGGGATGCTGTAGCGCAGGTGCTGGTCAAGCGCCACGGTCTTTAGGAACTTGGGGTCGATGTTGGCGGCGTTGGGGATTTTCGACAGGTCGAGGTCCTCGATCATGCCTTCGTTCTCCATCATGTATGCCTGATAGCTGGTGGGGAACACCACGTCGTAGCCCGTAGCGCCCGCCTTCAGCTTGGCGTACATGGCCTCGTTGGACTCGAACACGTCGTAGATGACGCGGCAGTTGTATTTGGCCTCGAACGCCCGGATGGTATCCTCGGCGAAATAGTCGGACCAGTTGTAGATGTGCAGCTCCGGCGTGGCCTTGCTGCAGGCGGAAAACAGTAACGCGGCTGCGCCGATGGCGAGGCCTGAAAGCAGTTTGATGGTGGAGACTTTGACGGTCATGGCTACTATATGTGTGGGTGTGTGGTGTCGCGCTTTTGAAGAATACGCTGGGAGAAAATAACCACCGAGAATGTGATTATTATGAAGATGACGCTAAGGGCGTTTATCAGTGTCGGCGTTCCGTGGCGCATCATGCTGTAAACCTGCACCGGCAGCGTTGTGCTGCCCGGCCCGGCGGTGAAGAAGGTTATAACGAAGTCGTCCACGGAAAGCGTGAAGGCCAGCAGGCCGCCAGCCGCTATGCCCGGCCCCAGCAGCGGCAGCAAAATGCGCCAGCAGACCGAGAAGCCGTTCGCCCCGAGGTCGCGCGCGGCGTCCACGAGGGTGTGGTCGAAGTCCTGCAGGCGGCCCAGCACGACCAGCGCCACGTAGCTGATGCAGAAGGTGGTGTGCGCGATGATGATCGTGGTCAGGCCGAGGTTGACGGACATGTTCACGAACAGCATCAGCAGGCTGATGCCCATGAGTATGTCCGGCACGACCAGCGGCGCATAGACGAGCATCTGGTGCGCGCTTTGCAGGCGGGTCTTGAAGCGGTGCATGGCCCATGCCGCCATCGTGCCGAAGACCATCGAGATGGCCGTCGCGCAGAAGGCCACGGAAAGGGTGTTGCGCGTGGCGCGCCAGATGTCCCGCGCTTCCACGGATTGCGCTTCCAGAAGCTGCCTGTACCAGCGCAGCGTCCAGCCGTGCCACGCGCCGGGGTAGCGGGAATCGTTGAAGGAAAAGATGACCAGCACGACTATCGGGGCGTAGAGGAAGACCATCACCCCGATGGATACCAGCATTGGAACGCGGCTATGGCTTTTCACTGTCGCTTTGTTCCTCCTGTGCGCTTCTGCTTGCGCTGGGTTATGATGGAGTAGATGACCGGCAGCAGCACCACGAGGGCCAGCAGCGTCGCAAGGGCGCTGGCGTGCGGCAGGTTGCGGTCAACGAACACTTTCTGGGCGATCTTGTTGCCTATCATCTCGCTCTGCGGGCCGCCGACGATTTCCGGTATGGCGTAGGAACCGAGCGCGGGGATGAACACCACGACGAAGGCCGTTATCATGCCTTGACTGATGCCGGGGATGAAGACGCTCATGAAGGCGCGCAGCTTGCCCGCGCCGAGGTCCCGCGCGGCGTCCAGAAGGCCGAAGTCGAACTTCTCCGCAGAGGCGAACAGCGGCAGGATCGCAAAGGGTATGTAGGTATAGACGAGCACCAGCAGCACGGCCCACTCGTTGTAGAGCAGTTGCGTGTCCGGGCTGGCCACGCCCATCCACACGAGGGTGTGCTTGAGCCAGCCTTCGCTGTGCAGGAGGCTCCACCAAGCGAACACGCGTATGAGGAAGTTCGTCCAGAAGGGCAGGATGATCAGCAGCAGCATCCAGTTGCGTGCCTCGCGCGAGAGCCGCGCCAGCCAGTAGGCCACGGGCACGGCGAGGAGCAGGCAGATGACGGTCGTCGCGGCGGAGAGCCAGAGCGTGCGCCAGACCACCAGCGGGTAGCTCGGCTGAAGCACGTCCAGCCAAGTGCCGAAGGTCCAGCCTTCGCCGATGCCGCCGTTAATCGAGCGGGGCCTGAAGGCTATGCTGCAGACAAGAAGCGTCGGTAAGACGAAGAAAAACACCAGCCAGCCCATCGAGGGCAGAGAAATGGCCCACTCACGCCACTTGCGCTGGTTCATGGCACCGCGTCCTCCGCGGTAAGGTTGAGCAGGTGGGTGTCGGCCTCCTCGTAACGCTGGAGCATGTAGCCGTCGTCGGCGTTCCAGCTAACCCAGACCTCCTCCTCCCATGTCAGGGGGGTGGTGTCCAGCATGAAGCGGGCGTGCTGCTGGGTGATCATCAGGATGTGCCCGTCGCATTCCACGCGGAACTTCGTGTTGGAACCGAGGTAGATTATGTCCAGAATCTTGCCGTGGATGGTGTTGTAGCGTTCCGTATCGACGGGCTTTTCCCGGTTGATGCGGAACTTCTCCGGGCGGATCGAAAGGAACACCTGCTGGCCGGGCTGAAGCTTCTTGTCGTTGTATGCCTGCACGTCGGGCAGCCCTTCGATGCTGAGGCGGGAATAATCCTCGCCCGCAGTGCCGGAAACGTGGGCCTTGAAGAAGTTCGTATCCCCGATGAAGGCGGCCACGAAGCTGCTCGAAGGCGCTTCGTAAACTTCCACCGGGCGGCCAATCTGCTCGATCTTGCCGTGGTTCATCACGGCGATGCGGTCCGAAAGACTCATGGCCTCGCCCTGATCGTGCGTCACGTAGAGGAAGGTGATGCCCACCTCGTCGTGAATGCGGTCCAGTTCCAGCAGCATCCTCTGGCGCAGCTTCAGGTCCAGCGCGGCGAGCGGCTCGTCCAGCAGCAGGAGCTGGGGCTTGTTGATCAGGGCGCGGGCGATGGCCACGCGCTGCTTCTGCCCGCCGCTAATCTGATGGGGCTTCTTGTCCGCGTGGTCCACAAGGTCCACCAGTTCGAGCATCCGCTCCACTTCCTCGTCGATCACCTTGCGCGACTTGCCCGCCATTTTCAGGCCGAAGCCCACGTTGTCCCAGAGCGAGAGGTGGGGGAACAGCGCGTAGTTTTGGAAAACAGTGTTGATCGGGCGCTTGTTCGGGGGCAGGTCGCTGATGTCCTGTCCGTCGATGATTATGCGCCCCGCATCCGGCGTTTCAAAGCCGCCGAGTATGCGCAGCAAGGTGGTCTTGCCGCAGCCGCTCGGTCCCAGAAGGGAGAACACCTCGCCACGTTTCAGGGTAAGGCTGGCGTCATCAACAGCCGGCACACCCTGGAACTTTTTGCGAATACCACGCAGTTCAATAAAACCATCCATCGTAGTCGGAGAAAATAACAGGGCGTGCGGAGTGAGCGACGCTAACCAACGTCCCGTTTATTGTGATTGTGGCGAGTGCAATACATGCAGGAGGGCACGCAATACGACGCGCGGGCCGGATAAACAAACAAAAAGTGTGTCGGGGGGAAATCTTTTCCGCCTAGCGCCGGAAACACGTCGTTTCACGGACCGTTATTCAACGCGGTAACTCTATGGAATGACATCAGTCATAACCTTGCACGCCAAGATGTTGCGACTGTATCGATGTCGTTTGGAAACTCGTTTTGACTGCGCGAAATCCCCCGCTCCGGGACGGGGGCGGCAACGGGTCAGCGAAGCTGTCTTACGCCCGCCGCGCCGACTGGTTTAGCCCGTGAATTCACGCCATTTGGCCCGTGGCCCGTAATGCGGTATTATCGTGTTGCGTGGACGCGCGTCCGGGCAAAGGATTGGTCCCATGATGCAAGGGTGGAAACGGCGTGTTGTTCTGACGGCGCTGCTGATCGCTGCAGTCTTGATCGCGGCATGCTTCATAGTCGTCGGTCGTAAGGCCGTGCAGGAAGCGGAAGCCCGACAGCAGGAAGCGCCCGTCCCAGTCCGGCAGCCCGAGCATGCGCCCGCCGCTTCCGGCACATCGGACGAAGCCGCGCGCGGTCCCGCTCCAGCCGAATACGCGGAGCTTCTGCAAGCCATCGAGCAGGCGCGGGCCGCCCTAGCGGAGGGGCGAGACGCCGCCGGGGTTCTGGCGGAACTCTGGGCGAGGCTTGAGGCCGCGTCCCCGGACCTTTCCAGCGCGGCCATACGCGCCTTCCTAGCCGGGGGGCAGGACGCGGACACGGGGCTGGACTTTGCCGTAGGGCAGGGCGGGACCATGCTTTCCGTCCCCACGCTGCGCGTTTTTCTGCTGGACCTGCTGGCGCGGATCGACCCGCAGGCGGCGCTGGAACAGGCGCAGATCGTGTTCGACGCCAAGGCGTCCGCCGACGAATACGCCGTCTGCCTGCGCAACGTGGGCATGATAGACCGGAGCGCCGCCGGACGGGCCTACGTGGGCAGGCGCGCGCGAGAACTGCTGGCGGACCCCGGCCTGTCCGCAAAGCCCAGCGCAGGCTTCGTGGAGGCCTTTGACGCGGTCGTGTACTCCGGCGACATGGAAGGCCTGTCGGCGCTGTCGGCATATGCCGGACCCGGCCTCGGCGTGTCGGTCAACGTGCCCTCCTTCATGGCGATGGACCGGATGGTCATCGACGATACGGCGGACGCGCT
>JBAZHO010000037.1:0-10267 GCA_041652375.1 Opitutales bacterium
TATGAGCGTATAGGTTCCCTCCGCCAGATACAGGCCCTCGCTCGGCTCCATGCTGTCGTAGAAAATCATGGTCTTCTTGATCGTGATCGTCTGGGAGGCGTCGTAAAGCGGCGATATCTGACGCTCTTCCTGCAGGACCCCGCCGATGAAATAATCGGGGGTGGTGCAGGCGAACAGCGGCAGGGCAAGAAGGATGAGGAGCAGTTTTCGCATCGGAAGTGTCCGGGGGTTGGCGATGGGTCCGGCTTATCGGACTGCGACGAGCAGGATGGGTTCCGCAGCGCGATGTGTCAACGCGTTCGCCCCGCGTGGATTTCTACGGTGCAGGCGCGATTCGGGCGTATTTCGTTTGCGTAGATTCAGCGCATGTTCTTTGTAATTGGTAGGTATGAACGGGACTGCGAATCTTGAGAATCCCAGGATCGCTGTCGTCGGCAGCGGTGCCATCGGGTGCTATTTCGGCGGATGCCTCGCGGAGGCAGGCGTCGATGTGCGCTTTCTCATGCGCAAGGACTTGGAGGCCGTCAGAAGCGGGGGTCTGAGCGTCCAGCGCGAGCACGCCCCGTCGTTCTTCCTAGACGACGTGCAGTGTTACGGGACGACGGAACAGATCGGACCCTGCGATGTGGTGCTCGTATGCCTCAAGACCACGGACAACGACGTCCTTCCGGCGCTGCTTCCCCCGTTGCTCAGGGAGGACACCGTCATCCTCACGCTTCAGAACGGGCTTGGGAACGTGGAGTTCCTTCAGCGCAACTTCGGGCCGGAGCGCGTGCTCGGCGGGCTTGTGTTCATGGGCATCAACCGCGTCGGACCGGGCAGGATCGTGAACTTCAATCCCAACGGCGGAACCGTCACGATAGGGGAACCCTTCACGGCGGTCACGGAGAGGGTGCGCATGATTTGCGCTCTGATGCGCCGGGCAAAGATACTCGATCGCTCCACTGACGATCTTCAGGAGTCGCTCTGGCGCAAACTGATCTGGAACGTGCCCTTCAACGGCCTGTCCATCGCCGCCAACGGCGTCACCTGCGACGTCATACTGGACTCTCCCCATCTTGCGGCCCTTGTCAAGGAGCTTATGCGGGAGGTGCAGGCGGGGGCAAAGGCCCTGAACATCGATATACCAGACTCTTTCGTGGACAATCAGGTGACGTACACCAGACCCTTGGGGGCCTACAAGCCCTCCAGCCTTCTCGATTACAGGGCAGGCAGACCCGTGGAGGTGGAGTCGATATGGGGCGAGCCATACAGGCGCGGCACGAGCGCAGGGGCGTCCATGCCTTGTCTGGGCATGCTGTACGCGTTGTTGAAGACGCTCGTTTCCTCCCACAGCGGGGCGGAGCAGTTCTGATTGCGCCGGACTGCGTTCCCGCCTCGCGCAAAATATCTTTCAGTCGAGCATTGAAAAAGCCCGCGGCTGGTTTTTTGCTGCTCGTTTACAAACAATCATCCAGACATGAGCGACGAACAGAAGAAAGTGGTTCTCACCTGCGCACAGCCATCGGGCAATCTGCACCTTGGCAATTACTTCGGCGCGCTGAAGAACTGGCGCTCCTATCTTGACCAGTACGAGTGCTTCTTCGGCATCGCCAACATGCACGCCATCACCTTGCCCTACGTGCCGGCGGAACTGCGCAAGAGCGTGTACGATCTGGTCGCCGTCTATGCAGCCACGGGGCTGGATCCCGAGAAGTGCCACATCTTCCTTCAGTCGCAGGTCCCCGGTCACGCGGAGCTTGCGTGGATACTCGCCTGCATCTGCCCGCTGGGGCAGCTCGAACGCATGACCCAGTACAAGCAGAAAAGCGCCAAGCAGGGCGAAAGCGTCGGCGCGGGGCTGCTGTACTATCCGGCCCTCATGGCGGCGGACATCCTCATCTACAATGCCGACGCCGTGCCCGTGGGCGAGGACCAGCGCCAGCACGTCGAACTGACGCGCGACCTCGCCATCAAGTTCAACAACACCTATTCGGACACCTTCAAAGTGCCGGACCTTTGCATTCCCACGACCGGCGCGCGCATTAAAAGCCTTCAGGACCCGGACAAGAAAATGTCCAAGAGCGACGCCAATCAGGCCGGATGCGTGTATCTGCTGGACGAGCCGAACGTCATCCGCAAGAAGATCGCCAGCGCGGTGACGGATTCCGGCTGCGAGATCGTGGCCCGCGAGGACAAGCCGGGCATCTCGAACCTGCTGGGCATACTTTCCGCCTGCACGGACAGGCCGGTGGCCGATCTTGAACGCGAGTTCGAGGGCGGCAACTACGGGCAGTTCAAGGCCGCCGTAGCCGACGAAGTGATCAGGGTCCTCGACCCCATCCGCACGCGCTACAAGGAGATAGCCCCCGACAAGGCGTATCTGGACAAAGTGCTCGCGCAAGGGGCGGAAGCCGCCACGCGCCGCGCCTCCCGCCTGATGAGCAAAGTGTACCGCAAAGTAGGCTTCAACGAACTGACGCGCGCGTAGTGGCGGAGTTCCCGGTGATGCTGGCTACGGTTGATGCCGCTGCCTTTCGCGCTCGGAATGTCCACATATTGATCGAAACCACTATAAAAAAAGCCCCTCCGCATATACGGAGGAGCTTTTTGGCAGCCCCATGGGGATTCGAACCCCAGTCTTCGCGATGAGAACGCGACGTCCTGGTCCCCTAGACGATGGGGCCACATGAAGGTGCAGACATTACGAATCCTTCAGGAGAAATCAAGAAGAAGAAACGCAGGGTTTGGGCTTTGCCCGGATGGCTTTGTCTGTTGTCGGAAAAATCTGCCGTGCCGTTTGGCTTGTATTTACCTAATGTGTTTCCAGCCAATGCTTAATGTTCTCTGGCACTCCCTCTGCTACATTCTTCGCAGATGATTTCAGGAATATATCAGGGAGCGGAGGCAATGACTGGTTTGGAGCGCTGGCAGGATGCGATCAGCCAGAATATCGCCAACACCAGCGTGGCCGGTTACAAGGCCGTAGGCGTTGCAATCAATGTCGGCAAGAAGGATAAGACACCGGCTGACAACGAGTTCGCCGACAAGCTCAAGGAAGAGCTGGCGCGGGCAGAGACAAAGGTGAACTTCTCTCAGGGTTTGCTTGTGCCGAGCGACAACCCGATGGATTGCGCGATTGACGGCGATGGTTTTTTCGAGCTTCAGGATGAGGAGGGCGGCACAATTTACACTCGCAACGGTCGCATGCACGTCAACAGCGACAACATGCTTGTGGATGCGGCAGACAGGCCGTTCCTAGGCGTTTCGGGCACGATCAGGCTTAATCCCGGCGCGGGCGATGTGCGGGTGCAATCTGATGGTCAGATATATCAGGGCATCAACAGGGTGGCAAAACTTGCCATCGTAAGCATTGACGACACCTCTTCGCTCGTTCCGGCTGGCGGCGGCTACGTCGTCGAAGGGGACGAGGTTCCGGTCATCGAGGAGATGGATGATGCGACCGTGACACAGGGTTTTTACGAGGCCAGCAACGTGGCCCCGATGCGGGAGATGATCGACATGATTTCATCATACCGCGCGTACGAGGCGAACCAGCGCGTCATCAGCAGCGCGGATTCCATGCTCGGCAGGGCCATTTCGGCATTCAGCATCTGATTCTGAGAACAGGGAGGCACAATTATGATTCTTTCACTTTATTCTTCCGCCACGGGCATGGATGCCCAGCAGGTCAATCTGGATACCATTTCCAACAACATCGCCAACGTTAACACCAGCGGTTTCAAGCGCAGCAAGGTCGAGTTTCAGGATCTGCTTTATCAGGACCGCCGTCAGGCTGGCGGGCAGACCGGCGCGGGCGGAACCGTGCCCACGGGCGTGTCTCTGGGCAACGGCACAAGGGTCGTTTCGACGAGCAAACTGTTCACTCAGGGGCAGCTTACCGAGTCGGGCGAGGATATGGATATCGCCATCAACGGCAACGGCTTCCTTCAGGTCAACGCGGACGACGGCTCCATTCTTTACACGCGCGACGGCTCCCTCAAGCGCAGCCCGACCGGAGAGATCGTGACGTCCAACGGCAAGGTGCTAACGGGTCTGGGCACTGTGCCCACGGACGCGGTGAGCGCCTATATCGCGCCCAACGGGCAGATGACTTTCACTTTGAGCGACGGAACAGCGCAGCAGGGCGGGCAGATTCAGCTTGCGCGTTTCCCCAACGCGGGCGGCTTGCGCGCTTTGGGCGGCAACATTTACCAGCAGACCGACGCGAGCGGGCAGGCCGAGGTCGGCATTCCCGACCAGAGCGGCTTCGGTTCCATCCAGCAGGGGTATCTGGAAATGTCCAACGTCAACGTCGTGCAGGAGATGGTGAACATGATCGTCGCCCAGCGCGCGTATGAGATCAATTCCAAGGCAATTCAGACTTCCGACTCGATGCTTGGCATCATCAACCAGTTGAAGCGTTCATGAAAAAATTCACCCTCATCATTTCCTCGCTGGCATTTTCAGCATCCGTCCTGTCTGCGGGAGCTGATCTGGCCTCTCTTCTTGTCCCTCTTGAGGATACCGCTATGCGCGATGGCAGCATTCCCGCGCAGGCGCTGGAAAATTCTGCCCCCTCGCAGCCGGAGGCGCTTGCGCAGCCCGACGGCGCGGATGCCGCGATATATGTCGATCTGGCAGCCCTTCTGCCGGACTTGCGCAAGATCATGGAAGCGCAGTTCGCCCCGGAGGGCGGGCTGACCGTCGAGGTGGTGCAGCCTTGGAAGAGCGTCCGCGTGAACGACGCGGACTGGCACCTGCAACTGCTGCGGGTGTCCGGGCAGGCTCTGGCCTCCCGCACCGTGGTCAGCTTCCGCATCCTTTGCGGCGACGTCGTGCAGGGCGACTATCAGCTTCAACTGGTGTGCACGCTCAAGCGCGACGTGCTCGTCTCCAGGCGTTATTACAATCGCGGCGAGGCCGTCAACCCGGCGGATTTCGAGATTCAGGTACGCGATGTGCTGGACATGCCTGTGGTTCCGATTTTTGCAGATTCCGACCTTTCCGGCTACGATACACGTGGCGCCGTGGCCGCCGGGCAGGTGATCTTCTGGCGCGATGTGCAGGCCCGTCCGCTGATGCGTCGCGGGCAGGTGGTGGAAGCCGTCGCATCGGACGGTCTGCTCCGCATCGCCGTCAAGGCTCTGGTCATGGAGGACGGCAGGGCGGGGGACATGATCAGCGTGCGCAACCTTTCAAGCAACAAAGACATACAGGCGAGGATTCTCGATGAACGCACTGTGCAGGTATATTTCTAGTTCGGCGCTTGCCGTCGCTTTCGGCGGCGCGTGCGCTTTTGCCGAACCCTCTGCGGGCAGCCTCTGGGCAAGCCCGACCAACGGGGAGCGCGGCATGTACGCGGACAGCACCGCGACGCGCATCGGGGACATCGTGACCGTAGTGGTCAGCGAGAGTTCCCAGCTTGCCTCCTCCGTGAAGATGAGCACTTCCAAGGAGTCCAACATGTCCAACGACTTCGCCCAGCTTCTGTTCAAGGGCATACTCCAGCGCAAGGGCGAGACTCCTTCGACCGAGCTTAAGGTGGGGCCGAACACGCACGAGGGTTCCGGTTCGCTGGACAACTCCCACAGCATCACGGCGCAGATAAGCGTGCAGGTGGTGGACGTGCTGCCCAACGGCAACTTGGTGCTCGAAGGCGTGCGCGTTCTGACCTACGCGGGCGAGACATATTACATGCTCACCCAGGGCGTATGCCGTCCCGACGACATCGCCGTGGACAATTCCATTTCTTCCAGCCGCATCGCCGACGCGCGCATCGAGGTGGTTGCCGAGGGCAGCCTTACGGAGGCCGAGCGCGAGGGCTGGATGACCAGAATGTTCAACCGTTTCTCGCCATAATCATGAAACGCAGCGGCAAAATATCCATTTTTCTTCTCTTGGGCCTGTTCGCGGGCGGCACGCTTTGCGCATCCCGCATCAAGGATCTGACCTCCGTGGAGGGAGGGCGCGACAACCAGCTCGTCGGTTACGGTCTTGTGGCCGGTCTGGCGGGCGACGGTGACTCCCGCCTGAACTACACCATCCAGTCCATCGCAAATTCGCTGAAGCGTTTCGGCATAACAGTGCCCGCCGACAAGGTGAAGAGCGACAACATGGCCGCCGTCATAGTCACTGCGGACATCGGGCCTTTCATGCGTTCCGGTTCCAGAATCGACGTGACGGTATCCTCCATCGGCGACGCGGCCAGCCTTCAGGGCGGCGTGCTGCTCCAGACGCCGCTCATCGGCGCGGACGGCAAGGTTTACGCGGTGGCGCAAGGTCCCGTGGCCGTGGGCGGCTTCATCGGCGGCTCGGGTGGCGCGGGCGGCGCGACGGTGCAGAAGAATCATCCCACCGTGGGCATCATAAGCGGCGGAGCCATCGTGGAACGCAGGATCGAGACCAGCATCGTGCGCGACGACGGGAGCATGGATCTTCTGCTTCTGAACCCGGACTTCACCACTTCGGTGCGCATCGCGGACGCCATCAACAGCGTCTTCCCGGCCAGCACACAGGCGGGTGACTCGGCATGCGTCAACGTGCGCGTGCCGGAGGTCTTCCGTGGGCAGGCTCCGAACTTTCTGGCCATCATCGGCTCTCTGGAGGTCCAGCCGGACTCGATAGCCCGCATCATCATCAACGAGCGTACGGGCACCATCGTGGCGACCCAGCCGGTGCGCCTGTCCAGCGTGGCTGTCAGTCACGGCGCGCTGGTGATCACGATCTCTTCATCCGTCGGCGTGAGCCAGCCGCAGCCCATGTCCAGAACCGGGCAGACGGCGATGGTTCCTTCCACCAGCACCGATGTTGACGAGAAGCACGGAGCCTTCGCCGTCATCGAGGAGTATCCCACGCTGGAACGGCTTACGCAGGCCTTGAACGCCCTTGGCGTGAGCACCCGCGAGATGATATCCATCCTCCAGACGATGAAACGCGCGGGCGCTTTGCAGGCGGAACTGGTCATCAACTAGCCTTTACTCGGAACAACTACCGTCATGCAGCTTACAACGGCATCAGGCGACATGGGCTTGGACGCGTCCGAACAGATTCGACGCATCAAGAACATGCCCCAGTCCGAACAGATCGCCAAGGTCGCCGGGCAGTTCGAATCAATTTTCCTGAGGCAGTTTCTCAAGGACTCCCTCAAGCCCATGATCAAGGGCTGCATGGGCGAGAACAGTCCCGGTTCCGATATTTACCAGTCCATGATAGTGGACACAATTGCCGACGGCATCCAGAGCGGCGGCGGAATGGGCCTTTCGAATGTCATCCAGTTACAGCTCCAGCAGTCGGGCGCAAAAGGGAAAGCATCAAATGCTCACGGCGATGCATAGTCTTGGACAGTGGGAGGAACTGGCGGACGCCTTGCGCGACGAGCTTGCGGAATACGGCGGCCTTCTGGCCCTGCTGGACGAGCAGCGCGACGCGATCATGACGCGCAGGATCGATTCTCTGCTCGAACTGACCCAGCGGGTTCACGAGCAGACGGCGCACGCCGTGCGCTTCAAGAACATCCGCGACGAGGTGTGCGCGCGGCTGGCGCAAGTCTCCGGCTGCGGCGTGGACGCCACGGTGCGGGACCTGCTCGGCTACATGCCCGCAGGGGCGAGGGGCATGTTCGAAGCTCTGGTGTCCGACGGCATCGACGTGGCCACCAAGGCCAAGGCGCGGACGCAGCGCAACGCGGCCCTCATCACAAGGGCGGGGGACCTGAACGAGAAGCTCATGCGCGCCGTCAGCCCCGGTTCCACCATCAAGACCTACAACGCCAGAGGCAGCGTTTACCTCAAAAGCGGTCGCAATCTGGGCAACGGTCTGGACCTGTCGGCCTAGACCGGCAGGAATGCGTTCCATTCCGGCTCCCGGTTCCCGTCCAGAAACACCGTGGCGGAAAAGGGCAGGCGCGGCGGGCGGCGGGGTTTGCGCTGGAGGCGCATCCCGGCTTCGTGCGGCAGACGGTTCGCCTTGCGCCCGTTGCAGTGGATGCAGGAAGTCACGAGGTTCTCCCAAGTGTTGCGTCCGCCGCGTTCGCGGGGGATGACGTGGTCGATGTTCAGTTCGCTTTCGGGGTAGCGCTTCCCGCAATACTGGCAGATGTGCTCGTCCCGCGCGAAAATGTTTTCCCTTGTGAGGTGGACCTCCTTCATCGGCAGGCGGTCGTAATCGGTCAGGATCAGCACCGGCGGTATGCGCAGGGGCATGTTGACCGTGCGCATGGTGTCCCATTCCCGGAGCGGCGGATGGGCAAGGGAATGCCCGATCCAAGCCTCGATGTCGTAGAACGTTTCCGAGCCGCTCTCTGGCTCGACGACCTTGGCGTCCTCGCGGAAAAGAAGGGCGAAGGCCCTCCTGACGCCCACGATGTTCACGGCCTGCCAGTTGCGGTTGAGCACCAGCACGCGGCGCACGGAATGGGGGAAGGGCGGCTCGCGCAGGGATAAGTCATCCTCTGCGGCAGCTTCTTTGGCTGCCGGTTCCTCGCGGGGCAGGACGGCTCCTTCCATGTCTTTCCTAGTAATCGCGCAGCGCCGTCCTGTCAAGGCGGACCGCTGGTCCGGCCATTACCAGTATGATGTCCCGCAAGAAACGATCGGAAGTTCGACCACGACTTGTTGTAGCACCAACGGTCCGCCGAAAATGCAGACGAAGAATATTTAACCACAGATAAGCAGGGATAAATCCGGGATTGGAAAATCAGAACGTCTTCTTTTTCAGTAATCTGTGTAAATCCCTGCTTATCTGTGGATATAATATTTCACACTGACTTGTGGACACTTTGAGGTAGCGCTGAAAGCGCGCCATGAGAAAGCCCCGGGTGGAGCGAAGCGGAACCCGGGGTATGCGTCCCAAGATTATCCAAGCGCTGAAAGCGCGGCATGATCGCCAGTTTATGCCGCGCTTTCAGCGCTTGTTCCGTTTTTATTATCATTACCCGGGGTGGCGTGCTACGCACTTACCCCGGGCTATCTCATGTCGCGCTTGTATGTCTTCTTTTGTGGCTCTTTGCGAGAATGGGATTAAACTCGTCGGAGCAAAGAGCCACTCCGGTCTGGGCGAGGTCGTGCCAACGCGCTTCGAGTCACTGAACTCGTCTGAAAGAATGATCCGTTTCAGATCGGCTTTTTGCGTCCAAATTCGAACCGTAGCATGAGACCCGAACGCCCTGCAAGGCGTTCGGGATCTCGCATCTACAAGTAGGAAACCTACATGAATACAACGAACACAAAATACATCGGCATCGACATAAGTAAAGAACGTCTGGACGTATGCATCCCTGACTGCAAGGCATCGTCCTACCCCAACAAGCCCGGCGACATACAGCGCCTCGTAAAGGCCATACAGGCCGCTGGCAGCGCCGTCCACGTCATAATGGAACCCACCGGCGGCTATGAGCGCAAACTCGCTCATGCCCTCTGGGACGCTGGTATCCCGCTCACCCTGGCAAACCCGCGCCAAGTGCGCAACTTTGCCAGAAGCTGCGGGCAACTGGCCAAGACCGACAAGATCGACGCATATATCCTAAGCGAGTTTGGCTATGTTAATCAGCCCCAACCCTCACTGGCACCGAGTCCAGAGCAGGAACAACTGGCTCATTTGGTGACCCGGCGCAGTCAACTGCTTGTCATGCAGAATCAGGAGGGAAACCACGTCGAGAATGAGACCGACAAAGCCATACTGAAGCAAAGTCGCCAGATACTGCGCCTGATCGAGAAACAAATCGAAGAACTGAACGCGTTGATAGCCAAAGTAATAAATGACAATGCGCAGATGAAAGCCAAGGCTGCGAGAATGAGAGAACTCAAGTATGTAGGCGACGTGACAGTGTCCACACTACTGGCCTTCATGCCGGAACTTGGGACCCTTACCGACAGGCAGGCGGCGGCACTGACCGGGGTCGCGCCCATGAATCGCGACAGTGGCGGCATGAGAGGGCACAGATTCATAACCGCAGGCCGTGGCAAAGTGCGCAACGTGCTCTACATGATCGCGATGGCATTGAGTAAGCACAACGCCTTCATGAAGGTCAGATACGATCGGCTGAAGGCAAAGGGAAAACCCACCAAAGTGGCCTTCGTAGCCATAATGCGCCACTTGATAATCCTTATCAACAGAATGCTAAAAAACCCGAATTTCGTCTTGCAAGAGACACCGTAGCTTACAGCGCTTGTTCCGTTTTATTATCATTACCCGGGGTTGCGTGCTACGCACTTACCCCGGGCTATCTCATGTCGCGCCTTCAGCGCTCAGAATGTCCACATGTTGATCGAAACCACTATAGAAAATC
>JBAZHO010000038.1:0-10243 GCA_041652375.1 Opitutales bacterium
CCGCTCATCGACTGGAATCCGACTCCTTCGACGTCCCGCATCTACAACAGCGCCGTGGTCCCCTTCGAGGGCGCGTTCGCCGGCGTGTTCCGCGCCGACGGCAAGAATGGCCGCGCCAACTTGCACGCGGGGCGCAGCGCCGACGGCCTGCATATCGACATCGACGACGGCATCATCAACTGGATCGCCCCGGACGGCACTGCCAAGCCCCGCAGCTACGCCTACGACCCGCGCGTGGTCCTGATCGAGGGCACATACTACGTCACTTGGTGCGACGACTTTCCGGGCGCATCCATCGGCATGGGCTACACGAAGGACTTCAAGACCTTCTACAGCATGGAGAATCCGCTTATGCCGTTCAACCGCAACGGCGTTCTGTTCCCCCGCAAGATCAACGGCGAATACGTGCTTCTTTCCCGTCCCTCGGACAGCGCACACACTCCCTTTGGCGACATTTTCCTTTCCCACAGCCCGGACATGGTTCACTGGGGCAAGCACCGTTTGGTGATGCGCGCAGGCGGTCAGGGCTGGTGGCAGGGCACGAAGATCGGCGCAGGCCCGATTCCGATCGAGACCAGTGAAGGCTGGCTGCTGTTCTACCACGGCGTGTCCGGCACCTGCAACGGCTTCGTCTATAGCTACGGCGCGGCCCTGCTGGACCTGAACGACCCGTCAAAGGTCCTCAAGCGCGGCATGGACTACCTCATCACCCCGGAGAAGCCCTACGAGACGAGCGGTTTCGTGCCGAACGTATGCTTCCCCTGCGCCACGCTTTGCGACGCCCCCAGTGGTCGCATCGCCATCTACTACGGCGCGGCGGACACCTTTACCGCGATGGCCTTCTGTCAGGTTGACGAGATTCTGGCCTGGCTGAAGAACAACAGCGAAGTCTAGGTTATTTTCCGATGGCCGCGCGCCGCATAAGGCGCGCGGCCATTCTCCTTCCGGTCTTGGCGTATGGCGCAGCAAGCCGGAACGGTCAACATCGATGATGCGTCACTTGCCCCTGTTTATGTCCTTCTCACATCCCCAACTCCTGTAATTACATGCCCCCGCTTCCTGATTCCATCCCGCCCAAAGAACAACCCCGCGACCGTCTGCCGTTCCGCGAAAAGTCCGCCTACGGAATGGGCACGGCCATCGAGATGTGGGGCTTCTGGCTCTACCCGGGCGTGGCCTACGCGGTGTTCAATCTTTACCTCAAAGTTGACCCGCTGCTCATCGGCTTCGCGCTGATGTTCATGCGCATCTACGACGCCTTCGCGGACCCGATCTGCGGCTGGATCAGCGACAACTTCCGCAGCAAATGGGGCAGACGCCGTCCCTTCATCCTTCTTGCCGGCATATTGGCGGGCGTCTGTCTGCCGCTGATCTTCATGTGCCCCGAAAGCTGGGCCGGGAAAGGGTTTGATGTGAACCTCGGCATGGGCATCTGGGACTGGCCGATGAAGATCGACTATATCTTTCTGTGGATGCTGGGCACGAACATGATCTACCTGCCCATCGTCAGCGCCTTCAGCATGCCGTTCAACAGCCTGAGCAACGAGATGACGCCGGACTACAACGAGCGCACCTCGATCATGACCTACCGCAGCGCCATGCAGAAGATTTTCGAGGTGGGCAACTTCTACGCGCTCAAGTTCACCAACATTTTCATTATCGCTGCCCCGGTCATCGCGGGCGATGCGGTGGTCGGCGCGCATAAGAACACCCTGCTTGGCATGCGTTACTACACATGCGTTCTGGGTGCGCTGATGGTTGGCGTGGCCATCTACATGTTCTTCAACCTGAAGGAGCGTTACTACGAGAACGTGGCCTCCAAGCAGAAGAAGTTCTCCATCTGGACTTCGATGAAGCAGACGCTGGGCTGCAAGCCCTACCGCATCATGCTCTGGTTCGGCATTTCCTTCTCGGTGGCCAACAGCATGGTTGGCGCGCTGGGCTACTATTGCACGGTGTTCTACGTCTGCAACGGCGACACCATTTCCGGCGACAGTTGGAACTTCTGCATGAGCTTCGGCTACATGATTCTCGGCTTTGCCGGTCCGCCGGTGTTCAACCTCATCGCACAGAAGTTCGGCAAGGTGAACGCCATCATCACCGCCAGCTTTGTGGGCATTCTGTCCTTCGCCGGAACATGGTTTCTATATAACCCCGCCGCGCCGTATCTTCAGATTCTGGCATCCGGCATGATCGCCTTCTCCTGCGCGGCCATCTGGATGCTGCACAGTGCCATCGGCGCGGACATCATCGACTTCGACGAGCTTCATACCGGCACGCGGCGCGAGGGCGGCTTCGCGTCCTTCATGTCGTGGATTCTCAAGTTCGGCAACTCCTTCGGCATGTTCATGGGCGGCGCGATTCTGTCATGGTCCGGCTTTGACGCGAACAAGGTGGTGCAGGGCGCCGACACGATTTTCTGGATTCGCTTCATGCTTGCGGCAATCCCGGTTATCGGCCTTATAGCCGCCATCGGCTTCGCGTTCACCTTCCCGCTGACCAAGAAGCGCGTGCTCGAGATTCGCAGAGAACTGGAAGCGCGTCGCGGAACGGTGTAAAACGCAGGAATTGAAGGGTGGGGCGAAGAGTCCCGTCCGCAATACACTTATAGCGGTTGCCAAAAGTCGGCCAATTTGAAGCCGCAGGACGAACGCGTGCCTCTCCGAGGCGTCCGTGGCGCGAGCATACGTCGGTTGTCCCGTTTCCTTGCCAGATTAGGTTTCTATTTTGGGAAACTTTTGCCAATCGCTATACAAGGGCCGGGCCGCATGATTGCGCCCGGCCCTTATGTTTGCGAAAACCGTCCGGCGAATGGTGTCGGTATGCTGTTGAGGCTTGCACGCTATGGATAATGCAACAGGTTTTATGGAATGAAACTCCTGCCCCTGCTTTCACTGCTCCCCATTATCGCGCTTGCCGGATGTGTTACCGAACAGGGCGCAAAGTCCTCAGCGAAAGCCAAGCCCGCGCCATTGTTCAAAACCAGCGCCGCATACACGGGGACGAGCAAGGTTCCGGATCAGAGCGCGCGTCCAGAAGCGTTGCGCGTCGAGATCGTGCCCGCAGAAGTAAGATATCACTTCGCGGACGATGCCGTTGCCGTGCAGTACAGCGAGAAGCTGAACGCGTTCATCGAGCAGGAAGATATGGATTTGGTGGACTCCATCTTGCTTGTGTGGCCGGGCGTGTGGAGCCTGATATCCGACGAGGTCGGGGAACTGCCTGGCCCGCAATTGAGATGCGTTGTTCCAAGCATGTCCGGCGACGGCTCCCCGATCTTTTTATGTGGGAAATTCTGTACGGAAAGTCCATCGATCATTGCGGCGACCGTGGCAGTCTTAAAATGCGTCAAATCAGACGGTTCATGGACAATTCGTGCTTTGAATCCTGAAGAGATGGCCAAATGGTGGGCCTATATTCCCTTTGATATCGGAGAGCCGACATTTCTGGTTCAGACGGAGGGCGGGCGATACAAGTTCATCTTCGCATTCTCCAGCAATGGGAAAATCAGTAGTATTGAAGAGTTGAACTCTCTGCCGGACTTCGCAAACGACAGGATGATCCCGACGGAGGAAAACCGTCTCAAGCTGGAACGCTGTTCCAGCAAGTAGGCCCGCGGGTCGGGTTGGGGCGATATGGCGTTATCCAGAGGGCCTCGCACGGCAAATCAGCCCCGCCAAGGGGAGGATTTGTTTGCGTATCGGGCCATGCAGCAAATCGCGGGCGGGATTTGTTTGCCTCTCTGCCCGTCTATGCTCTTGTGTGTCTGGATACAGCATCATGGCAGATAGCGCAGACAAGCTGATTTCCGTGTTCGTGGACGGCATCGAAGTAAAGGTCGCCCCCGGCACCAATATGATCGAAGCCGCCCTCAAGGCCGGAGTCGAAGTACCTCATTATTGCTACCACTCTCATTTGAGCGTGGCCGGCAACTGCCGCATGTGCCTTGTGGAGATGGGCATGCCGGGCATGGACAGGGCCACGAGGCAGCCCATCCTCGACGCGGACGGCAAGCCGGTCATCCAGTGGATGCCCAAGCCCACAATCGCCTGCGCCACCAACGCGTCGCCCGGCCTGCACATCCGCACGACGACCAAGCTCGTGAAGGAGTGCCGCGAGGGCATCATGGAGTTCCTGCTCGTGAACCACCCGCTGGACTGCCCGATATGCGATCAGGCGGGCGAGTGTCACCTTCAGGAATACGCCACCGACTACGGACGCGGATACAGCCGCTACGTGGAGGAAAAGAACGTCAAGCCCAAGCGCACGATGATCGGGCCGCGCGTGATCCTCGACGACGAGCGCTGCATTCTCTGCGGGCGCTGCGTGCGCTTCTGTCAGGAAGTGGCCAAGGACGAGGTGCTGGGCTTCACCGAGCGCGGCAGCCATACCACGCTGACCTGCTTCCCCGGCAGGACGCTGGACAACAATTACTCTTTGAACGTCGTGGACATCTGCCCCGTGGGCGCGCTTACGTCCACGGACTTCCGCTTCAAGATGCGCGTGTGGTTCCTCAAGGAAACCCCCTCCATCTGCACGGAGTCCAGCGTGGGCGTGAACACCACGGTGTGGAGCCGCGAGGGAACGATTTACCGCATCACGCCGCGCCGCAACGACGCCGTGAACGATAGCTGGATGAGCGATACCGGGCGCATGCTCTACAAGCAGGTGGCCTCCGAACACCGCTCCACGGACTACACCATCGAAGGCAAGCCCGTGCCCTCCGGCGAAGCCCTCAAGGCCATGACCGACATCGTCCGCTCCGCAAAAGGGCTGGCCGTCATAGGCAGCGGAACGGCGAGCGTCGAGGAACAGTGGCTGTTGCGCAAGATTGCGGACGCCGCGCCTGCGGGCTTCAAGGTCAAGTTCATCGTTCCGCGCCCCGGCGAGGGCGACGGCATGCTCATTTCGGCGGACGGCAACCCGAACACGCGCGGCGCGCTGGTGACGGGCCTGATCGACAAGCTCGACCAGTGCGACTGCGAGTCGCTGAAGGCCGCCGTGGACGCCGGGACAGTCGATACGCTCATCGCCTGCAACGAGTGCATATCCTGCGCCGAAATCGGCAGGGATGACCTGAAGAAACTGCGCTTCGTCTGCATGGGCTCGCATTTCTGCGAATCAAGCCAGTACGCGAACATCGAAGTGCCGCTGCTGACCGTTTTCGAAAAGACCGGCAGCTTCATCAACCAGCAGTTCCGCCTCCAGAAATTCGCGCAGGCCGTTCCCGGCCCCGCAGGCGTGATGAACGACATCGCGTTTCTATCCGCCCTGCTGACGGCCCTCGGCGGCAAGGCCCCCAAGAGCGCCACCCCCGAAGGCGTGTGGGAACTGATGAGCCGGGAAATCCCGCAGCTTTCCGGCATCTCCTTCGCCACCATCCCCGCAGACGGCCTGCCTCTGGACGGTTCCGCCTTCGCGGCCCAGCCCTTCGTAGAAGGCAAAAGCCTGCACTACGATCCCGCCGGAGCGTAAAAGAAATTAAGAACATGCACGAATCTGTGTTTCCACAGTTCATCAAAGACCACTACGAGATACACGAGTGGAGGCACGCTTGTGCAATTCTCAAGGAGGATTTCCCGGAGGAGTTTCGTGACATCATTGATATTCTCTCTCATTTCAGACTCAGGAAAATCTGGATAAGCAAGGGAGGGGGGCGGAAGTCTGAACTCGCTGAATGGATAGATGCCGAGTTCACAAGCCGTGGCTGGGTTGAAAAGGGATTTCATACGCAGATCAGGGTGGATGAATCCGTGACCGATACGCCAACCCATGCAGTGGACTGTTTCAAGAATCGCGTGGCGCTTGAATTGGAGTGGAATAACAAGGACCCGTTTTACGACCGGGACCTGAACAATTTCCGTCTGCTGTTTGATCTACGGGCCATTTCAGTCGGGGTCATCATCACTCGCTGCGATGAATTGCAGGAGCTTTTCGATGAGATGGGCAGAGGCTCGTCCTACGGGTCCTCCACCACTCACATGAGAAAACTTATCCCAAGGATTGAAGGCGGCGGCGGGGCCGGATGTCCCGTTCTGGTTTTTGGAATCAGAAAGGCGTTGTATGACGAAAATCTTTAGAATGGCCGAGGAATCGGCTGCGGAGGATCTGGTCAACAAGATTCAAGGGAATTTCTCGACGATACTTGCCGATCCGCCTTGGCGTTTCCAGAACCGGACAGGCAAGATGGCCCCCGAGCATCAACGCCTTCTGCGCTATCCTACGATGTCGTTGGAGGAGATCGTTGAACTGCCGGTGGGGCGCTTGGCTGCCGCGCAGTCTCATCTGTATCTCTGGGTTCCGAATGCCTTGCTTGCAGAGGGCTTGGAAGTCATGCGCCGCTGGGGTTTTACTTACAAGAGCAATATCGTGTGGTACAAGATTCGCAAGGACGGGGGGCCGGATGGGCGCGGCGTTGGGTTTTACTTCAGGAACGTCACGGAACTGGTTCTGTTTGGGACGCGCGGCCAGATGCGGACTCTGGCTCCCGGCAGGCGGCAGGTTAACCTGATCGCTACCAACAAGAGGGAGCATTCGCGCAAGCCTGAAGAGATGTACGACGTGATTGAATCGTGTTCGCCGGGTCCCTACTTGGAACTTTTTGCGCGGCACAAGAGAAAAGGCTGGTCCCAGTGGGGCAACGAAGACGTCGAGTCTCAGGACCAAGTCTTCATCCCGGAAGATCAGCAACTGCTGTTTACTGACAAGATAATTTCGTATCGGGAAGCGTAAGCATGGACTTGATTGACATAGGCATAATGCTGCTGAAGGCCATCGTCGTGGTGGTTCTTGTAATGACCATCGGCGGGTATTCCGTGGTGGGCGAGCGCAAGGTGGCCAGCTGGGTGCAGGGGCGACTGGGGCCAAACAGGACGACCATCCCGATCCTCGGCGGCATCCCCGTCATCGGGCGTCTGCTCACGCACTGGGGCATTTTCCAGCTTCCTGCGGACGGGGCGAAGTTTCTCTTCAAGGAGGAGCCGCTGCCGGACCACGTCAACAAGTTCTATTACATTCTGGCCCCGATCATCTCCTTCATGCCTTCGATGATCATCCTTTCCGTGCTGCCTTTCGGCCAGTACGTGAAGGGCGACGCGGTGAGCGCCGTGGCTTTGTCGCAGATGGACGTGGGCATCCTGTTCATCATGGCGGTGTCCAGCCTCGGCGTTTACGGCCTGATTCTGGCGGGCTGGGCGGCTAACTCGAAGTTCCCCTTTCTGGGCGGCATCCGCGCCAGCGCGCAGATGATTTCCTACGAGCTGACGCTCGCGCTGGCCTTGCTGCCCGTGTTCATGTGGACCGGCGGCACGCTGGACCTTTTCGCCGTCGTGCAGGCGCAGGGCGGGGTGTTCGGCGGGGAGGTTTTCGGCTTCCCCAAGTGGTTCATCATATTCCAGCCCCTTTCCGCGCTGCTGTATCTGGTGGCCCTGTTCGCGGAGACCAACCGCCTGCCCTTCGACATGCCGGAGAGCGAGACGGACCTTGTGGCCGGTTACAACACCGAGTACGGCGCGTTCAAGTTCGGCCTGTTCTTCATCGGCGAATACGCGCACATGGCCATCGGTTCCGCGCTGTTCAGCATCATCTTCCTCGGCGGCTGGAGCATTCCCTTCCTGCCGTTGTCCGCGTATCCCGACGGCATCGCCGGGGCGGTGCTTTCCGTGCTCGTGCTCACGGCCAAGACGATCTTCCTGATTTTCTTCTTCATGTGGGTGCGCTGGACGCTGCCGCGCTTCCGTTACGACCAGATCATGAACCTTGGCTGGAAAGTCCTCCTGCCGCTGGCGGTGGCCAATCTGGCCGCCTACGCAATCATCATGGCTCTCGTGCCCGGCTCCCTGTAAGCGGGGGGCGGATGTCTTTCCACGATGGAGGACGCATTGCATATGGACGGGAAAGACAGAAGTGAAGGATCCGGGATAGGGCTTCTGGACCTCTTTGTCGGCTTCGTTTCCATCTACTCCATCTTCCTGCTTTTCGTGGACAACATCGTCGATGTGACTCCGCAGATCGCCACGATGCTCATTTGGGCGGACAACGGCCTGTGCGCCCTGTTTCTCGTGGACCTTGTCCTGCGCTGGCGCAAGGCCAAGGACAAGCTGCGCTTCTGGCGCTGGGGCTGGCTGGACCTGCTGGCAAGCATCCCGATGTTGCCTTGGTTTCGCTGGGCGCGTTCCGTGCGTCTGCTGCGCGTTCTGCGGGTGCTCCGGGCCGTGCGCGGCGTGCGCATGCTGCACGAGTATCTGTTTTCGCGGCGTCGTCTGTCGGTCTTGACTCTGACTTTCTTCATTTTCTACTCGATCATCATGATGGGCGGCCCGGCGATTCTGATCGCCGAGAGCGGTGCCGAGGGAGCCAACATCAAGACGGCGGGACAGGCCGTGTGGTGGGTCTTCGAGACGATGAGCACGGTCGGCTACGGGGACTTCTATCCGGTAACCACTGTCAGGCGGCTGGTGGGGGTCGTCGTCATGATCCTCTGTGTGGGGATGTTCGGCGCGATCACCGCGTCCGTGCTGTCCCTGTTCGGCCTCGGCGGCGGCGGTTCATCTTCCCCGGACGAAGTGCTTGCCCTCCGGCGGGAGATTGATCGACTGAAAAGCTTTGAGTCCGGCAACGCTTTGAACACAAGCGGCGGACAAGAAGACCGCAATGGTTGCAACTTGACGTAGGACCCTTTACACAGACAGCCGAAGATGGCCATCAAAGTTATCGAACGAAAGCCGCTCAGTCTGGCTGAACGCACATATCTGCCGCAGATAATCGGCGGGCTGCGCATCACCCTGCGCAACATGTTCAAGGCTCCGGTGACGCTGCAGTACCCGGAAGAGCCGCCCGCGATACCGCGCGGCTATCGCGGCGTGCCCACGCTGGTCAAGGACCCCAACGGGCGCGAGAAGTGCGTGTCCTGCCAGCTTTGCGAGTTCGTATGCCCGCCCAAGGCCATACGCATCACTCCCGGAACCGTGACCGCCGAGTCCGACGGCCATGTCGAAAAGGCCCCGAAGGACTTCGAGCTTAACATGCTGCGCTGCATCTACTGCGGCCTGTGCGAGGAAGTCTGCCCGGAGAACGCAATCGTGCTTCAGGACCTGTACACGCTCAACTCCGAGTCGCGCGAGGAGATCGTCTATCACAAGGACAAGCTCTACGAACTTGGCGGCACGCTGCCGGACAAGCATATGAAATGGGACAAAAAGAAGAAGGCTGCGGACGATGCCAAGGAGCACGGCGCGCACTGATTTTCCTCCCTGCACAAGCAATTTAACCATAACTCTTTTCCCCCAAGCTATCAGGATTTCCCAACGATGCCCGAAGTGCTGTTCTACCTGTTCGCGGCGATGACGCTCGTCCCGGCCCTGCTGCTGGTGGCGAGCCGGAACACCGTCAACGGCGCGATGCTGATGATCGTGTCCTTCGTGGGCACGGCGTCGCTTTTCGCCCTTTTGCAGGCCTTCCTGCTGACCGTGTTGCAAATCATGGTTTACGCCGGGGCCGTGGTCGTGCTGTTCCTGTTCATCATAATGCTGCTGGACGTGGGGCGCATGCGCACGTTCAGGGGCGGCATCGGCAAGCTGCTTCCCGCGCTGGCCTTTTTCGTAGCGCTGGCGGCCTGCCCCGTGCTGGCCATCGTATCGACACGCGGCGGCGAAGCCCCCGGCGCGCAGGCCGTGTCCGCCGCTTCCAGCGCGGCGAACTTCGGCATGCTGCTCTTCACCAAGTACCAGCTCCTCTTCGAGCTTACGGGCTTCCTGCTTCTGGCCGCGATGGTCGGGGTGATCTACATTTCCGCCCGCGCGCCCGCCGCCGAAACCTCTAAGGCCGCAGAGGCCGGGGAGAAATAAGACAATGGCTCCCATTGCCCTGAACCACTACCTCATCGTCGCCGTCCTGCTGTTCGCAACAGGCTTCTTCGGCGTGCTTCTGCGGCGCAACGTCATCGTGATGTTCATGTGCCTTGAGCTGATGCTCAACGCCGCGAACCTCGCTCTGGTGGCGTTCTCCCGCTATAACGCGACGGCGGCCCATCCCATGATGGACGGCAACGTGTTCGTATTTTTCGTAATCACAGTGGCTGCCGCCGAGGTCGCCACCGGTCTTGCAATAATCGTGGCCCTCTACCGCAGACGCGGAACCGTGATGGCCGACGATCTGAGCGCGCTCAAGAAGTAGCCATGACGCGGACATTACTAATCATTCTTCTCTGCCCACTGCTTACGGCATCGCTCATCGCCCTTTTCGG
>JBAZHO010000039.1:0-10125 GCA_041652375.1 Opitutales bacterium
GGGGGTATGCCCGCCGACAACACGCTGCACGGGAAGCCTTACGAGGTCAGCGCGCGCGTGCTGCTCCAGAAGGTGCTCAAGGATGCGGAGTCGATGGGCTTCGGGCTGAACCTCGGCATCGAGTGCGAGATTTTCGTCGTGAAGCATAACGCGGACGGGACCATCGAGATACCCAACAGCGACGACAACCTCGTCAAAAGCTGTTACGACGTGAAGCGTTTCATGGACCGCTACCAGTGGTTGGACAAAATGTCCACGGCCATCGACGCGCTGGGCTGGGAGATGTATTCGCTGGACCACGAGGACGCGAACTCGCAGTTCGAGTTCGACTTCAAGTATTCCGACGCCCTGACGATGTGCGACCGCTACATCTTCATGCGCATGATGGCCAAGGAATACGCGGCGCAGGAGGGGCTTCTGGCCACCTTCATGCCCAAGCCTTTCGCCACCAAGACGGGCAGCGGTGCGCACTTCAACATGTCGCTATACGACAAGAAGACGGGCGTGAACCTCTTCGCCTGCGACCCGAAGGACGACCCGCGCGGCCTCGGCCTGACCAAACTGGGCTACCAGTTCATAGCGGGCATCCTCAAGCACGGCCCGGCCCTATGCGCGACCTTCGCGCCCACGGTGAACAGCTACAAGCGCTTGGTGAGGCGCGGCCTCATGGCCTACTATTCGTGGGCCCCGGTGTTCAATTCCTACGGTTGCAACAACCGCACGAACTCCCTTCGCGTGCCGATGGGCGGGGGCAGGGTGGAGTCCCGCAACGCGGACGCGGCCTGCAATCCCTACCTTGCTGCGACGCTTGCGCTCGCTGCGGGATTGGAGGGCATACGGGAGAATCTCGATCCGGGAAAGCCTCAGGAGGATAACCTTTACGAGCTTTCCGACGCGCAGCTTGCCGAGCGCGGCATCAGCCAGCTTCCGCGCTCGCTGGCGGAGGCCGTCGAGGCGTTCCAGAGCGATCCGTTCGTCGAGAAGACCCTCGGCAGCGGCCTGCGCAACGAGTTCATCACCTACAAGGCCGAGGAATGGCGTCAGTATCACCAGCAGGTGACGCAGTGGGAGATCGACCGCTACGCGAGGCTGTTCTGATTTTGCGCTTCCCCCACCAAGGGAGCATGTTTCAGGTGCAAGCAGGGATAAAAAATGGATTGGAAAACCAGAACTTTTTCTTCTCCAATAATCTGCGTAAATCCCTGCTTATCTGCGGATAAAATTCTTCTCTTTTTTCTTTGTTATTTCGGGATACTTTTGGCAACCGCTATACGCACTTACCCCGGGCTATCTCATGTCGCGCCTACAGCGCTCAGAATGTCCACATATTGATCGAAACCACTTCAAGAAGCTTCCGCTGCGGGTGACACGCAGGAGGCGCGGGTCAACTGTCGGTCTATTTCGCCAGCGTCTGAAATTGCGCCGCTACGTCGTCGGCCTCGCAGCCGCTGCGGTGGGCCAGCGTGTATGTGGTCGTGTCGCTTGCCTCGTCTCCGGCGTTCAGGCTGTTCAGCGGGCCGAGGGTTTCCATTTCCACGTAGGCCGCCGGGCCGGCGTTGGTATAGACTTCGATGCTGCATCCGCCGTCCGCGTAGGTTCCGGCCCTGCGGGCGATGTCCATGCGCAGGAGTTCTGTTTCGCCTACCAAGACCAGCCGGGTTCCGTCGTTGCCGATCTTCAGGTTCTGCTTCAGGTCGCGGGTCAGGCGCAGCAGGCCGGGTTTGCGCGTTAGGTGTTCGCTGGGTTCACCGATCTGGATCGAGCAGGCTCCTTCGAACAGGGACGTTTCCGGCGCGTTCAGATACAGGGCCAGAGGGGCCTTGGTCTGCGTGATTATCCAGATGGCGAATTCGACAGGCTCGCCCCGCACTTTCTTGTAAGTGGTCTGTATGCTCATGGACGCGCCGTCCGGCTCCAGCGTGATCTTGCGCAGTACCTGCACGCCGGACTTCGCGCACACGGGCGAAGTCAGCAGCAGGGAGGAGTCCGGCAGGGTCTCGACTGCGCAGGCGGAGTTGTCGAACGCTTCCGGCGGCGGCCAGCCCCATGCCGTCTGCGGCGCGGGCCAGCTCTTGTCCCCGCCGTAACTGCCTTGGGAGACGTTCCACGGGGACGTGTTCGCTACGTGCTTTCCGGCCAGAGCGCAGTTCTCCCAGAAGGGTCCGTCCGTCTCGCCCGCGAAGCGGAACTGCATCACGCGGCCTATCGAGGGCACGACCACGACTTCCACGAGTCCGTTGCTCATCACGACGGCATCCTTCCAGCCGTTGTATTCCTGCGCAGGGGAGATCGCGATTGGGCCTGTGTGTGAAGAAGCGGGCATGAGCGCGGCGAGGTTCAGGACAATGGCGGCGACGATGGGAGAGCGCCGGGAAAAAGAATGGGAGTTGTGCATGGTGGTTGGTGTGTTTATCGCAAGCCGCGCGTCCGGCTTCAAACGATTTGTTACGGTTGAGGAACATCGTTGCTTCAGGGGGCGGATGTGGTTGTGATTCTGCCCTTTTAGATGAACGAAAATTACCTCATAAGGATTTCGGGAGAACTCAACGCAGGCATCTCGCAGATCGTCGCCACGGCGAAGCTGCTTGAAGAGAAGGCCACCGTGCCGTTCATAGCGCGCTACCGCAAGGAGGCCACGGGCGGGCTGGACGAGGTGGCCATCGCCGCCGTGCGCGACCGGCTGGCGCAGATGCAGGCGTTCGACGAGCGGCGCGAGAGCATCGTCGCCAGCCTCAAGGAGCGCAACCTGCTGACAGGCGCACTGGCCGCGCAGATCGACGCTGCGGAGTCGCTGTCCAAGCTGGAGGACATTTACCAGCCCTTCCGCCCGAAGCGGCGCACGCGGGCCATGATCGCGCAGGAGCGGGGGCTTACGCCGCTGGCCGACTACATTTTCGCCAATCAGGACGCCGCCTGCCAAGCCGAGGCCGCAAAGTTCGTCGTGACGGCGGCGGAGGAGGAGAAATGCGTGGAGGACGCGGACGAGGCCCTGAAGGGCGCACGCGACATACTAGCCGAGCGTTTTTCCGACGACACGGACATGCGCGTGCAGATGCGCGCCCTGTTCGAGAAGCAGGCCGTGCTCAAGAGCCGGGTCCTGAGCGGCAAGGAGGAGGAAGGCGCGAAGTACCGCGACTATTTCGACTTCGGCGAGTCTCTGGCCGGGATGCCTTCGCATCGCCTGCTGGCCGTCCGGCGCGGTGCGAACGAGGGCTTCCTGAGCTTCCGCATCAGCGTGGAGGACGAGGATGCCCTGCCGCTTATGAAGCGGCGTTTTTTGACCGGCAGGGGCGAATGCGCCGCGCAGGTGGACATGGCCGTGGAGGACGCCTTCAAGCGCCTGCTGTCCCCGGCGATGGAAACGGACATACGCCTGTCCAGCAAGACGAAGGCCGACGAGACGGCCATCAGGGTTTTCTGCGACAACATGCGCGAGCTGCTGCTGGCTTCCCCGATGGGGCAGAAGCGGGTCATGGCCATCGATCCGGGCTTCCGCACGGGCTGCAAGGTGGTATGCCTTTCCGCTCAAGGCGCGCTGCTGCACGACATGGTGATCTATCCCGGCATGGGCGCGGGCAAGGATGCCGAGGCGTCGCGCACCGTTCTGGCCATGTGCAAACATTTCGAGATCGAGGCCATCGCCATAGGCAACGGCACGGCGGGGCGCGAGACGGAGGCATTCGTGCGCGCTGCGGGGCTGCCCGCGAACATCGCGGTCGTGATGGTGAACGAGAGCGGCGCGTCGATCTACTCGGCGTCGGAGATCGCGCGCGAGGAGTTCCCGGACAAGGACATCACCGTGCGCGGTGCGGTCAGCATCGGGCGTCGCCTGATGGACCCGCTGGCGGAACTGGTCAAGCTGGACCCCAAGAGCATAGGCGTGGGCCAGTATCAGCACGATGTGGACCAGAACCGACTCAAGGACGGGCTGGACGACGTGGTGGTGAGCTGCGTGAACGGCGTCGGCGTGGAGCTTAACACGGCCAGCAGGGAGCTTCTCAAATACGTTTCCGGCCTGAACAGCCGCCTTGCGGGCAACATCGTCGCGCATCGAACTGCCAACGGGCCGTTCAGTTCGCGCAGGCAGCTTCTCAAGGTGACGGGCATGGGTCCGAAGACTTTCGAGCAGTGCGCGGGCTTCCTTCGCATACGCGGCGGCATCCATCCGCTGGACGCCTCGGCGGTCCACCCGGAGCGTTACGAGCTGGTCGAGACGATGGCGAAGGACGCCGGGTGCGGCGTCGCCGACCTGCTCTCAAGCGACGAGTGCCGCAAGCGCGTCAGACTGGAAAAATACGTGTCCGGCGACGTCGGACTGCCCACGCTGCAAGACATCCAGCAGGAGCTTGCCAAGCCGGGGCGCGACCCGCGCGAGCGGTTCGAGGCGTTCAGTTTCGCGGAAGGCGTCAACAGTCTGGACGACCTGAAGGAGGGCCTGAGTCTGCCGGGCATAGTCACGAACGTGGCTGCGTTCGGCGCGTTCGTGGATATCGGCGTGCATCAGGACGGACTCGTTCACATCAGCGAACTTTCGGACTCCTTCGTGAAGGACCCGGCGCAGGTCGTGCATGTGCAGCAGCGCGTGCGCGTCACGGTGCTGGAGGTGGACAAGGCGCGCGGGCGCATCTCGCTCTCGATGAAGACGCGGCGCGACGGGGCCAAGCCCATGCAGCGCGGCAGCGGCTCGGCGCAGGACGCGCGGGGCAGGGGACCTGTCGGCAGGCCCGACGAGCGGCGCGGCGGCTTCGACGCCCGCAGACCGGGCGGCGCGGACCGAGGCAATCCCCAGCAGCCGCCCCGCAACGACAAGAATCAGAACTTCGGCAATTCGCTCGGCGACCTTTTCAGGTGACAAAAAGCCCCGGCAGGAACGAGTCCGCCGGGGCTTTGTGGTTTATAGCGATTTCAAAAGGAAACCGAAATATAACCCAGAACTTTTTCCGCAGATAAGCAGGGATTTACGCAGATTATTGAAAAAGAAGACGTTCTGATTTTCAAATCCCTGTTTTATCCCTGCTTATCTGCGGATAAGCTCTTCGTCTGCAATTCCGGCGGACTTCTGAAAAACGCTATATATCAAATCCGCGATCGTGCCTATTTGGCGGTTTCGGCGGCGTTGAGCGGTTCGAACACGAAGCGCAGGCCTCGGTTGTAAGCCTCGGCAACGTTGCCGCCGTGCTTCTCGCCTTCGATGACGAGGAACTTGTAGTCGAAGTCCTTGTATTCGCCGTGGCTAAGAATCTGGTCGAAGGCCAAAATGTCGCCCCTGAAGCTGATCCATTCCTCGCTGCCCACGCTCATGAACAGGCGGGACGGGACGCTGAAGGCCCTCGTGTAATCGGGGCCAACGGCTTTGTTACGCAACGCTGCGGACCTGTTGAACATCCAGCAGTCGTCCCACGACACGGCTGGCGAAGCGGCTATGACGCCCTTGAACAGGCCCGGCTCCTCATACATGCAATAGAGGCTGAACAGGCCGCCAAGCGAGGTTCCTGCCATCACGCGGAAGCTCGGGTCGGCGCGGGTGTTTTTCTCGACGTAGGGAATGATTTCCGTCTTGAGCGAGTCTAGGAACTTGCGCGCTCCGCCTGAGCGCGGCTCTCCGGGGTTCGATGCTTCCGTGGGCGTAAGTTCGTATCTGCGCTCGGCATCCGGGTTCAGGCTCTTGTCCGCGTAGCCGAGGCCCACGACGATGTACTGCGGCACGGCCTTGTCGTACCAGAGGTTCGAGCCGAGCGAGTCCATCTTGACGAAGTTCCAGTAGCCGTCGGTCACGTAAACGACGGGATACTTGCGTTCCGGTTCGCTGCCGTAGGAGTCCGGGTAACCGATGTAGAGCATGTAGTCCCGCCCCGTCACATCGCTGTGCAGGGTGTGAAGTTCGGTGTCTTCAAGAACTACGTGGGGATGTTCCGCCGGCGCCCCTTGCGAGACGGCTGGCATGCCGGAAGTGCCGATGGTGATGGCCAGCAGTGCCGGGATTCTTCTCATCAATGCGCGTGTTGCTTTCATCATGATTCTGATAATACACCAGAAAGTCACGACGCCCGTCAAATAATGACTATCGGCAAAAACCGACTATCGGACTGCGCGGGCTGCCGGATCAGCAGTCCAGTTCCAGCGTCACGGGGCAGTGGTCGCTTCCGGTGGCGAAGGGCAGTATCGCCGCGTCCTTCAGGCGGGGCAGCAGGGCGGGGACATGAGCCAGTAGTCGATCCTCCAGCCTATGTTGCGCTCCCGCGCGTTGGCGCGGAAGGACCACCATGTGTAGTGGCCCTCCTCGTCCGGGTGCAGGTGACGGAAGCTGTCCACGAAGCCTGCAGCCATGAAGTTGTCGAAGCCCTCGCGTTCCTCGGGCGTGAAGCCCGCGCAGCCCACGTTTTCCTTCGGGCGGGCAAGGTCGATCTCCCTGTGCGCCACGTTCAGGTCCCCGCAGACGAGGACGGGCTTCGCGGCGTCGAGCCTGCGCATGTGCTCAAGAAAGAGGCGGTCCCATTGGTCGTGCCGATAGGCGAGGCGCGAGAGGTCGTTCTTGGCGTTGGGCGTATAGACGTTGACGAGGTAGAAGTCCTCGAATTCGCAGGTGATGACGCGCCCCTCGTCGTCGTGCTCCGCGTAGCCGAGACCCAGCGTGACGGACAGGGGTTCCAGCTTTGTTAGGACCAGCGTCCCGGAATAGCCCTTCCTGAGCGCGGAGTTCCACACGGCGTGATAGCCCGGCGGCGGAAAGTCCGGCGCGTCCACCTGCTCCCGCATCGCCTTGATCTCCTGAAAGCAGTAGATGTCGGCATTCGTGCTGGCGAGGAAGCCCGGCAGGGTGCTCTTGAGCACCGCCCGCAGTCCGTTGACGTTCCATGATATGAGCTTCACGGAACGAAAGCTAATTTGGAAAAGGTCATATGGGAATAAGAAACATACGCAGGCACGTTGCGGACCTTGCGCGCAGCTTGTGTCTCATTGTGATCGGACATAAGCGCGTCTATAATTAGAACGACGGCAAAGTGTGGCACTTGGCAGATTAGGTGTAGTTCATATTGTAACTCCTTCGTCACTGCTCCCCGCCCAATTTCCCCATGCATATCCCGAGCATCTTGACCGCGTCGGTGATCGCCGTTGCCGCGCCCGCGTTATCATCTGCTGTTGCCCAAGTGGCAGTTGCGGAACAATTCGTGCCCACGGGTCCTGAAATCGCCAGAGGCAAGAGCAAGTTCCTCGGCTCGTGTTATTCCGCCCAAGTGGGCTACAACCTCAATTACAGTGCTTACTGGAACGGCATGTGGCCGGGCAATTCCGGCAAGTGGGGATACGTGGAAGGGACGCGCGACGTCATGAACTGGACCGACTTGGACGAAGCGTACAACTTCGCCAAGGAACACGGCTATCCTTTCAACATGCACATTCTGATCTGGGGCAACCAGCAGCCGGAGTGGATATACAGCCTTCCGAGCGCCGAGCAGCTTGCGGAAATCAGGGAATGGTTTCAGGCAGTGGCCGCCCGTTATCCCGACATCGACTATCTGCAGGTTGTGAACGAGCCGCTCCACGCCCCGCCGGACGGTCTTTCCGGCAACGGCAGCGGCAACTACATCAACGCCCTCGGCGGCCTTGGCACGACGGGGCACGACTGGATTATCGAGGCGTTCCGCATGGCCCGTGAGTATTTCCCCGGAACCCCGCTCATGATCAACGACTACAACATAATAGGCAGTTCCGCCGCCACTGCCGACTATGTGAACATCATCGAGGATTTGAAGGCGGAGGACCTGATTGATCTGATAGGCATTCAAGGCCACGCGTTCTCCACGGTTTATTACTCCGCCGCCGCGATGCGGACCAATCTGGCCACGCTCGCCTCGACGGGCCTGCCCATCATGGTGACGGAGATGGACATCGACGGGCTTGACGATCAGGTGCAGCTTGCCGAATACCAGCGCGTGTTTCCGATCTTCTGGGAAAGCCCGAGCGTCATCGGCGTGAACATCAGCGGTCACCGCATCGGGATGTGGCGCACGGAAGAGGGGGCATATCTGGCCAACAGCGACGAGTCCGAACGTCCGGCCTTGCAGTGGCTCCGTCAGTATGTGCAGAGCGAACCTTGGCACGGATATCCGGCTGAATATGACTGGGGGGATATGGGCGACTGGATGGGCGGTTACGTGTATATCGGCTTTCTCCCTTGGGTGTATGCCGATGGGCACTGGGTATGGACTCTGGATGAGACGTACGACGGCGAAGGCTTGTGGGCATTTATCAATAACCCGACACCCGGCACGTCCACCGCCGCCGACAACTGGATGGGCTACGACGTGGATCAGGACTGGGCTGCAACCGGCGACTGGCTCGGCGATGTGTATGTTGAATACGCCCCGTGGGTATGGACGGATATCGGCTGGGTGTACATGGACGATTCGTGGGACACCGGATACGGCGCATGGGGTTGGATGCAGAAATAGTCGGTCCTTGCATGTCTGATTGCGAAGCCGCGCCTTCCCGCCCAGCGGGATTGATGCCGCAGTTATTCAGGTCAATCTGGAATCCGCCCCGCGCCTTTTCGTTGCCAAGAGGGGGATTCGGGGTTAGTTGTCGCGGTTTTCAGCCATCATGAAAATCCTCATAGCAGACAAGATAGCGGATTCGGGCGTCGCCATGCTCCGTGAGCAGGGCTTTGAAGTGGTGGAGGCGTTCAAGACTTCCTCCCCGGACAAGGTCATCGACTTCGTTTCCGACGTGGACGCGATCGTCGTGCGCAGCGCAACAAAGATCACGCGCGAGGTCATTCTAGCCGCGCCGAAGCTCAAGGCCGTGGGCCGGGCTGGCGTGGGCGTTGACAATATCGACGTCGATGCGGCGACCGAGCGCGGCGTGATCGTGATGAACACGCCCGGCGGCAACACAATCGCGGCCTGCGAGCTGGCATTTACGCACCTGCTTTGCGCGGCGCGTCCCGTGGCTCAGGCCAACGCGTCCATGCAGGGGGGCAAGTGGGACAAGAAGAGTTTCGAGGGCATCGAGCTTAACGGCAAGGTGCTGGGCGTAATCGGCCTTGGCCGCATCGGCGGCAATCTGGCCAAGAGGGCGCTCGCCTTCAACATGCAGGTCATGGCCTACGATCCCTACCTGACCGATGAAAAGGCTCACCAGATGGGCGTCGAGAAGGTGGAGCTTGGGACGCTGCTGGCCGGGGCGGACTTTATTTCGATCCACATGCCCAAGACGGCGGAGACGAAGAACATGATCAACGCCGAGTCCATCGCCAAGATGAAGAACGGCGTGCGGATCGTGAACTGCGCGCGCGGCGGCCTGATCGACGAGCCTGCGCTTGCCGAGGCCCTCAAGAGCGGCAAGGTCGCTGCGGCGGGCCTTGACGTGTTCGAACAGGAACCTCTCGGCGCGAGTCCTCTGCTGGGCCTCAAAAACGTCGTTCTGACCCCGCACCTTGGCGCATCCACGGTCGAGGCGCAGGAAGGCGTCGGCATCGAGGTCGCGGAGGCCATCGGCTCCGTCCTCAAGGGCGGCATGATCCGCAACGCCATCAACGCGCCTTCCGTCGATCCGGCGACGCTCAAGATTCTGGCCCCCTACATCCGCCTTGGCGAACTGCTTGGTACGGTGCTGCAACAGATGTGCTGCCGCGACGTGACCAAAGTCACCATCCGGGGCTGGGGCAAGATGACCTCCTACGACAATCTGCCCGTCGTGCGTTCCGTCCAGCGCGGCTACCTGCGCAAGATCGCCAACGACATCAACGACATCAACGCCCCGCGCGCCATGAAGCGCCTCGGCATCGAGGTGCAGACCATCCATTCCAACACCGAGGTCGATTACACGGACCTGATGAGCGTGGAGGCCGAGTGCGCTGGCGGAGAGATTTTCAGCGTCGCGGGCACGATCTTCGGCAAGAGCCAGAAGCCGCGCATGGTACACCTCAACGGGCGCGACGTGGAAGCGGTGCTGTCCGGCTACCTGCTGGTGGTGGAGAACAACGACGTGCCCGGAATCGTCGGTCACATCGGCATGGTTCTGGCGAAGCACGGCCTGAACATCGCCAACATGTCCCTCTCGCGCAGAAACGTGGGGGGCCTCGCCCTGAACATTTGCACGCTGGACAGCAAGCCCGCTGAGGCG
>JBAZHO010000040.1:0-10051 GCA_041652375.1 Opitutales bacterium
ATATCTCAAGGATAAGACGGTCGAAGTCGGTCATGTGACCGACGCGGGTGTTCTCCACGGAGTACTTAACAAGCGAGACCGGGCTGAAGAGACTGTCGATGGCAATGACGCCGATCGGCTGGTCCAAGGTCTTGTTGTCGTCGCCGGGGACGTAGCCGCGGCCTGTCTTGACCTCGATCTCCGCCCAGAAGCGCCGCTCGCGGTCGAGCGTGCAGATGATCTGGTCGGGATTGAGAATCTCGACGTTCGCGTCCGGCCGGATGTCTCCAGCCGTGATCGGACCTTCCTTGGTGACGTCCAGGAGCAGCTTGACAGCTTCGCGCCTGTGAGAACGCACCAGCACCTTCTTGAGGTTCAGAACGATGTCGGTGACGTCTTCAACAACGCCGTCGATGCTCTGAAACTCGTGCTGGACGCCTTCGATGCGTACCGAGGAAAACGCCCCACCGTCAATCGAACTGAGCAGGACGCGCCGCAGGCTGTTGCCGATCGTGTGTCCGTAGCCCGTTTCGAAAGGTTCGGCAGTATACTTGGCATAAGTTGCCGTAGCGGACTGCTCGTCTTTGATAAGACGGTTGGGTAACTGAAACTTGCCTAGTCGGATCGCCATGTCTCTACCGCTGGAATGGGTTTATAAATGCCTCTTAAAGGAATGATCTTGGCAGGGAAGGGAAAAACCCTCCGAAATTACGATTAACGGCTGTAGAACTCAACAATGAGCTGAACGTTGATGCCATGCTCGATCTCGTCGCCCGCGGGAACCCGGTTCACCTTGGCGGTGAGGGCGTCGTCCACGCGGCTGACCCAGTTGGGGATCGGCCTCATGCGCGTATCCTCCAGCGCGCGCGTCGCCATCTGGCGGCTGCTGCTGGATTCGCGCACGGCGATTTCGTCGCCGGGGCTGACGGAAAAGCTCGGAATGTCCACCTTGTGGTTGTTGACGCGAACGTGACCGTGCGCGACAAGCTGCCGGGCCTGCGAACGGGTCTTGGCGAAGCCGATGCTGTAGATCACGCTGTCCAGACGCATTTCGAGCATCTGGAGGAACACCTCGCCGGTGACGCCGCGCTTGCGCTTGGCCTTCTCGAAGGTGTTGCGGAACTGCTTTTCAGTCAGTCCGAAAAGGTAGCGCAGCTTCTGCTTCTCGTTCAGGCCGATGGCGTATTCGGAATACTTGCGGCGCAGGCGCGGGCCATGCTGACCGGGAAGGTGCGGCTTGTTCTCAAACGCCTTTGTGGCGGGGAAGATAGCCATGCCAAAGCGGCGGTTGATGCGGGTCGTTGGTCCAGTGTAACGGGACATCGCTTAAAAATCTTTCCGTGTGGTGTTATGCTTTACGCTACTGTGTTACTAGACGCGGCGGCGCTTTGGCGGACGGCATCCGTTATGCGGGACGGGCGTGACGTCAACGATGTTCAAAACGGTGAGGCCAAGGCCCTGAATGGCGCGGATGGCGGAGTCGCGGCCCATGCCGGGACCCTTGACATGCACTTCGACCTCCTTGAGGCCGTGGGACATGGCCGTGCGGCCTGCGTCCTGAGTGACGATCTGTGCCGCGTAGGCAGTGGACTTGCGCGAACCGCGGAAGTGCATCTTGCCGGAGCTTGACCAGGAGATGACGTTGCCCTGCTTGTCCGTGAAGGCCACCTTCGTGTTGTTAAAAGTGGCAAGAATGTGAACCACGCCGGAACTGACGTTCTTGCTGCCTTTGGCACGGCGGATGGTAACCTCACCGGTGTCGGCCTTGAGAAGGTCGGCTGCGGTGGGCTGTACGGGGCGGGCTGGAGCCGCCGCTTCGCCTTCGGCGACTGGCGCCTCGGCTTTCTTGGCTTGCTCTTCCTTTGATTTGATCTGCTCTTCGCTCATCTCTCTGAAATTCTTGAAAAGGCTGTGTGTTGTGTAAAGTGCCTTAAAAAAGCTCTATACGGCTTTCTTCTGCACGCCGACGGTCTTGCGCTTGCCCTTGCGGGTGCGTGCGTTGCACTTGGTGCGCTGACCGCGGACGGGCAGACCCTTGCGGTGACGCTGACCACGGTAGCAGTTGATCGAGTGAAGACGCTTGATGTTCTGCGTGATTTCGCGGCGCAGGTCGCCCTCGATGCGGATGCCCTTGGCCAGAATGACTTCGGCCACCTTGTTGATCTCTTCCTCGGAGAGGGAACTGGCGCGACGATCCGGGTCCAGACCGGATGCTTCAACTATTTCCTTGGCCAGAGTCTGACCAATGCCGTAGATGTAGCACAGCGAATAGGGCAGCTTCTTGTTCCCGGGGATTTCGACAGCTAGAATGCGGGGCATACTGTTGTGTAAGTTAAAATGTACTTGGTGAAAGTGTAATAAGATGCGCCCGGCAGATGCCCGGATTGCGCAAAGGAAAAAGAGTTCCTTAGACTAGAAAATGCACATGCTGTCAAGCATGTCTTTCAAACTCATTTGCCGCGTTGTGAAGACGGAAGCGTGAGTATCTCAGGATCCTCGTTGGTGATTAGGACTGTGTGTTCGAAATGTGCTGCGGGTTTGCCGTCGCGCGCGATGGCCACCCAGCCGTCTGGCCCGATCGTAAGATCCGGGGAGCCGAGCGTTACCATCGGCTCGATGCAGATGGTCATGCCCGGCGCAAGACGCGGACCTCTGCCGCGCTGGCCGTAGTTGGGCACCTGAGGCTCCTCGTGCATGCCCCGCCCCACTCCGTGGCCGACGAACTCGCGCACGATGCCCATGCCGTTGTTTTCCACGTGGCGTTGTATGGTGCTGGAAATGTCGCCCACGCGATTGCCGCGCCGCGCCATGTCGATGCCCTTGAAGAGAGCTTCCCTTGTGACGTCCAGCAGGCGCTCCACATCGGCGCTCACGGGGCCGACAGTCACGGTGCGGGCGTTGTCCCCCACCCAGCCGTCGTACACCACGCAAACGTCCAGCGTGATGATGTCGCCCATGCGCAGAATCTTGCTGGTGCGGCCTATGCCGTGGACGATCTCCTCGTTGACGGACAGGCATGCGTAGGACGGGTAGCGAAGGCGACCGACGCGATAATCGTAGCAGGCGCTGCGCGCGCCGTATTCTTCGATAAGACGCATCGTAGCCTGATCCAGTTCGAAGGTGCTCGTGCCGGGAGCCACCATCTGGGCGAGCCTGTCGAGTACGTCGGCGGCCACCCTGCATGCCTTGCGCATGCCCTCGATCTGTTCACTGTTTTTGATCTGGATCATCCTCTAAAAAAATATCCGCCTTGTGCGTCCGGTGCCGCTTCCCGTAATCCCCCTCGCGGGGCGGGAAAAAAGTGTCATGTTATGTGGATAATACCGTGATATTGATCACGTAGGCAACAAGGCCGGTAAGTATCAGGAAAATGCTCAGGAACAGAACCGTGTTCGCCTTGCGCAGGCCCTGCTTGTCAACGAGCTGCTTGGTGCGTCCGATGCTGTTGCCCTTGATGCGGCCCTTGCGCAGGAAGCCGTCGTAGTGACGCTGCAAGAGGAAGGTTTCCACCTGACGCAACAGGTCCAGCAGGACGCCGACGGTGATCAGCATGCCCGTGCCGCCGAAGAACTGCGAGAGCTGGAAGGGAATGCCCTGCTGATAGGAGAGCAGGTCCGGGAACAGGGCGATGACCACAAGGGCAATCGTGCCGAAGGCCGTGAGGCGCGTCATCACAAAGTCCAGATACTTCGCCGTGGGTTCGCCGGGGCGGATTGCGGGAATGTAGCCGCCGAACTTCTTCAAGTCGTCCGCCACCTGAATGGGCTTGAACATGATCGAGACCCAGACGTAGCTGAAGATCAGGATCAGAAGCGTGTAAATCAGGTAGTACCAAACGTTGCCGCGAATGAACACCGAACCGGCCTCAACCATGAAGTTGAGCCCCAAACCAGCGCCGACCCATGAAAAGATCTGCTGGAAGAACAGCATGATGGCGCTGGCAAAAATGATCGGCATGACGCCGGAGTAGTTCACGCGCAGGGGCAGGAAGGAACTCTGGCCGCCATAGACTTTGCGCCCGACCACGCGCTTGGCGTACTGGACGGGAATCTTGCGCAAGGCCTGCGTGATCATGACAAGCCCAGTGACCACCACCACGAAGAGCACGACCATCAGCACGCCTTCGGGCAGGCCGAGGTGCTTGGAGTCATCCGCGCCCAAGGGGGCGGAGAACAGACGGTAGGCCGTGGCCGCCGCGCCGGGGAGGTCCGAAAGAATGCCGATCGTTATCAACAGCGAGATGCCGTTGCCGATGCCGCGCTCGGTGATCTGTTCGCCGATCCACATCAGGGCGACGGTTCCGGCGGTCATGAAGATCGTGCTGGTTATGAGGAACCAAGTGTGATCGACGATGACGATCGTCCCGGTAAAGCCCTGAAACAGTCGCTGCGGATTTTCCAGAGTCAGCACGAGCAGCAGGGCCTGAATCAGGCAGATGCCGACCGTCGCGTAACGGGTGTACTGGGTGATCTTCTGGCGGCCCACTTCGCCCTCCTGCTGGAGGCGTGCGAGGGACGGGAACGCCGAACCGATCATCTGGAACACGATCTGCGCGCTGATGTAGGGCATGATGCCCAGCGCGAAAATGGCTCCTTTGCCAAGCGCGCCGCCGGTGAACATGTTGTACAGGCCCAGCAGATTGCCGCCCGCGCCGCCCGCCTGACTTGCAAAGAAGTCCTGCAAGGGCCGCGGATCGACGCCTGGGAGCGGGATGTTCGCGCCGACTCGGGCCGCGACTAGCAGTCCGAGTGTCAGCACGATGCGATCGCGCAGTTCTGGGATCTTGAAACAGTTTACGAACGCTGAAAGCATCGGTGGCAAATCGGGGTTGGGAGCAATCTCTTGCGCGCTGTCTATTCGCCCGTGGCTTCGGTCGGAACAGACGCGTCAGAAAGCACTACCGCTTTTCCCCCGGCCTTTTCGATCTTTTCTTTTGCCGAAGTGGAAAACTTGTGTGCGTAAACGGTGACTGCGCGGCTGATTTCGCCGTCGCCAAGCACCTTGAGCAGCGCATTGCCCTGCCGAACGATGCCGCAGTCCGCCATGATCTGCTGGGTGATCTCAGTAACCTCTTCGGGCACTGCGATCAGGGAGCCGATGTTGACGATGCTCCAAGCGATCTGGAAACGGGCCTGATTGAAACCGCGCTTGGGTATCTTGCGGTACATCGGCACGTGGCCGGATTCAAAACCCGGACGGATGCTGGAGCCCGCACGCGAGTGCTGTCCCTTGTGACCGCGCCCGGAAGTCTTGCCGTGACCGGAACTACGGCCTCGACCGAGGCGTTTTTTCGAGTGCGTTGCACCCTCGCTCTTCACTAGGTTATGGAGACGCATGGCTGTAAAAGTGTTGCTTGTTGTATCTGTTTGCGAATGTAAGGCCGCACACGCGGACCCGCGCGCCTTAGGCGGAGCGGATGTTGCGGATGGTCTGCGCGCTGCGAAGCTGCTTGAGGGCGTCAAGGGTTGCAAACACCACGGCAGCCGGGTTGTTGCTCTTGAGGCTCTTGGAAAGGATGTTCTTGATGCCGCAGGCTTCGACAACGGCGCGCACGCCGCCGCCGGCGATGACGCCAGTGCCTTCGCTGGCCGGGCGGAGCATCACGCAGCCGCCGTCATGGTTGCCGATGACAGCGTGCGGGATGGTATCCCCGCGAAGCTGCACGGGCTGCATGCTGCGACGGGCCTGCTCGGTTCCCTTGCGGATGCACTCTGGCACTTCCTTGGCCTTGCCGTAGCCGACGCCAACATTGCCCGCCCCGTCGCCCACGACCACGAGGGCCGAGAAGCTGAAACGGCGGCCACCTTTGACGACCTTGGCGCAACGGTTGATGTGCACGACTTTCTCGATGAAACTGCTATCGACGACTTCCTCCGCAGGAGCGCCGCGACCGCGACCACGACCGCCGCCGGGACCGCCGGGGCCGCGACCGGGACCACGCCCGCCCTGACCGCCCTGACCGCCGGGACCGCGACCGCCGAAACCGCCGGGGCCGCGCTGGCCTCCGCGATTGTCGCGTCCGCCGCCGCGGTTGTCACGCGCCGGAACGGGGACCGTCACTGCGCGGGCTGGCAATTCCACCACTGCTGAAGGTACGACCGGCTTGGTGGGGGCCTCACGGATGATGTCGCCGCTGGATTCTGGGGAAATAGGTTGTTCGCTCATCTGCTATCTAGGTCTCTCGAGTGGAAATAATATTAGAATTCCATACCGCTGGCACGCGCTGCTTCGGCAAAAGCCTTCACGCAACCATGATACCGACGACCATGACGGTCGAATACGACTTTGACAATACCCGCGCTCTTGGCGCGTTGGCCGAACAAAGAGCCGACACGCTTGGCACCGACCATGTTCGGGCCGAGTTTGTCTTCGCGCAGTTCCTTGGCCAGCGTGCTGACGCACAACAAGGTGTTGCCGTTGACGTCGTCAATGGCCTGGGCGTAGATGTGCGCGTTGGTAAAGGTGACGCACAGACGAGGGCGCTCCGCAGTACCGGTGATCTTGTGGCGCACGCGCCAGACGCGCTTCTGACGAAGTTCCTGTATCTTCTTGAGTTGCATTTGAAAAAATCTCCTGAAAAGTAGCTTTCAGGCACGGTTGTTAACCGGCCTTCTTGCCTTCCTTGCGGCGAACGTGCTGACCGACAATACGCACGCCCTTGCCCTTGTATGGTTCGACCGGATAGTACTGATAAATCGTTGCAGCCACTTGACCGACGGCTTGCTTGTCGTAACCGCTGACGGTGACAATCGTGTTGTTGTCAACCCGAACGGTGACACCCTCCGGGAGGGGCAGCAGGATTTCGTGCGAATAGCCAAGGGCAAGGTTTAACACCCTGCCGTTGAGCACGGCCTTGAAGCCGACGCCTACGATTTCCAGCTTCTTCTCATAGCCCTTCTCAACGCCCAGCACCATGCCTGCGATGATCGAGCGCGCGGTGCCGTGCATGGCGCCGCATATGCGGCTGCCGCCTGCTGGCTCCACTTTCACGACGCCTTCATCCATGCGGATTTTCACGTGCAAAGGGTTGAACGAGTGCTCGAGTCTGCCCTTGGGCCCTTCGATGACCACGGTGTTGTTGATCACTGTGGCCTTGACCTTCGCGGGGATAACTACGGGTAATTTTCCAATTCTACTCATCTTGAAACTCTCCTAGTGTTTACCAGACCGAGCACACCATTTCCCCGCCGACCTTCTGGCGGCGAGCGGTGCGGTCATTCATGACGCCCCTGCTGGTGGTAAGGATGGCTACACCCATACCTCCGAGCACGCGCGGGATCTGGTCGTGGCTGTAATAGAGACGACGCCCGGGCGTGGAGTGACGCTGAATGCCGGTGATGGCAGGTACCTCGTCCACGTACTTGAGGGTGATCTCGATGAGCTTATGCCCTCTGGCATCCTCCCCTTCGATCACGGTGCGCACGTAACCCTCCTGTTTGAGGATCTGCGCGATGCTCCAGTGCATCCGTGAGTACGGAGCTGTGCACTGTTCCTTGTTCGCACGGTATGCGTTGCGGATGATGGTGATAAAGTCGCTGATTGTATCTGACATGGCTTGTATGCGGCGTCTCTTAAGTGGAGTACTTGCGCCATTCAAGGCTTGTGGGTCTGGAGAATGCTGTTTTTACCAGGAGCTCTTGGTTACTCCGGGGATTTTGCCCTCCGAGGCCAGTTCGCGGAACGTGAGGCGGGAGAGTCCGAATTTACGAATAAATGCACGCGGGCGACCGGTGATGCTGCAGCGGTTGCGCAGGCGCACATAGGATGAATTGCGGGGCAGCTTGGTAAGTTTGCGCTGGGAAGCGTAAAACTCTTCGTCCGAAACATTCGGATCAGCCATAATGTGCTTAAGCTCGGCGCGCTTTGCGGCAAACTTCTGCACCAAGCGCTCGCGCTTCTTGTTGCGTTCAATCATCGACTTCTTGGCCATGACGCGTGGAGGATAATTTGTTAAGCCTGGAGGCGGGTTGTAAGTTCTTGTAGTTGGTAATATCGGCGGCCTCTAGGCGGCGCTGCCGGTGCGCTTGCGGAAGGGCATGCCCATAAGGCTGAGAAGTTCGCGCCCTTCGTCATCAGTTTTCGCAGTTGTAACGATTGTGATGTCCATGCCTATGGAACGGCGACTGTGGTCGCCGTGGCTTTCGGCAAAAATTGTGTGATCGGTGATACCGAGGGTGAAGTTGCCGTTGCCGTCGAGCTTGTTGTTGACGCCGCGAAAGTCGCGGATGCCCGGCAGGGCGATGGCAAGCATGCGAAGAAGAAAGTCATACATCGACTTGCCGCGCAGCGTGACCTTCACGCCGATCGGCTCGCCCTCGCGGAGCTTGAAGTTCGATATGCTCACGCGCGCCTTGGTCACGATGGCCTTCTGACATGCGATGTTGCTGATCTCTTTGACGGCCTCCTCGATCTGGGCCTTGTCAACCTGGGCGTCGAAACCGTGGTTTATGACGACCTTCTCGATGTGCGGGACCTGATGCACGTTCGTGTATCCGAACTTCTTCATAAGTTCGGGCACGACGGTCAGTTCGAATTGTTCCTTCAGAAAGGGCTTCATGGTCTCTTCGGTCTCCTCAAAAAATATAGTAAGGCAGTTTCGCTATGGGCGGACTGGTCCGCCTTCTATCTGCCTGCCTTGCGCGCATCCAAGCGGCTGGCCAGCATGATGTTGGAAAGGTGTATGGAGGCTTCGCGCTCGATGATGCCCCCCTCGGGGTTCTGCTCGCTTTTGCGCTCGAAGTGCTTGCGCTTGTTGACGCCTTCCACGAGCACGCGGTTCTTTTCGGGGATAACGCTGAGGACCTTGGCGCGCGAGCCACGGTCGTTACCCGTGATGACGACTACTTCGTCACCTGATTTGATCTTCTTCTTCATCCTTGTAGGCCTCTTGGCGAGTAAGCGGAAAAAATTGGTTACAGGACCTCGGGTGCGAGGCTGATGATTTTCATGTACTTCTTCTGGCGCAGTTCGCGGGCCACCGGGCCGTAGATGCGCGTGCCGCGCGGCGTGCCATCGACGTTGATCAGAACCACCGCATTGTTGTCAAAGCGCAGGTAGCTGCCGTCGGCACGGCGGATGGCCGCTCTGGTGCGCACGACAAGGGCGCGCGCGACAGTCCCCTTCTTGACGGAAGCGTCGGGGGTGGAGTCGCGTATGTGGACCATGATCTCGTCGCCAATATGGGCGAAACGGGACAACTGGCCGTAGCGGCGTATCATTTTTGCGGACTTGGCGCCGGTATTGTCGGCGATGTCCAGACTGGTGCTCATTTGCAGCATGTCGAAATTCTCCTGCTGATGCGGTTGGCTCTTGTTATGTTTCTATTGTGGGCTTACGCGTCAGGCTCCGACGATCGGGGCCTTGACGAGCACTTGCACGATGCGCCAGCGCTTGAGCTTGGAAAGGGGGCGCGTCTCCATGATGACAACCTTGTCGCCGATGGCGCACTCGTTGTTCTCATCGTGCGCGACTACGACCGTCTTGCGGTTGATCTCCTTGATATAGACCGGGTGCGGGACCTTGAATGCGTAGGCCACCTTCACGGTCTTGTCGCCAGACCGGCTGGAGACGATACCAGTGATCGTCTTTCTCTTGTTGCGTGCTTCGATTTCGACCATTTTGAAAAATTCCGTATGTATGGAGACTAGGCGTTCTTCTGGCGAAGAAGTGTGTGTATGCGGGCCACTTCGCGGCGAAGTTCCCTGAAAAGGTGCGGCTTCTCGACCTGACCGCCCTTGCGGGCGAGGCGCATGTTAAGGAGAGTCCGTGCGTGCTCGCGCAGCAGGCTGTCCATCTCTGCGACAGTCTTGGACTTGAGTTCTTCGATCTTCATCATCTGACGTGATTCCTTAAAATAGCGCTGGTTTAGACGTTTTCGCGGGAAATGAAGCGACACTGGATCGGCAGCTTGGTGTCTGCCAGACGCAGGGCTTCGCGGGCGATTGTGGCGGGCACGCCGGATACCTCGAACATGATGGTGCCCGGCTTCACGATTGCCACCCAGCCTTCGACGCTGCCCTTGCCCTTGCCCTGACGGGTTTCGGCTGGCTTCTTGGTAATCGGCTTGTGGGGG
>JBAZHO010000041.1:0-8635 GCA_041652375.1 Opitutales bacterium
TGGGCAGCCATTCCAGAAAGCCGGAAAACTGGTTGTGCGGGACAAGATACAGTTCATTGCCGTCGTATGTGCCGCTCGTCAGTTCCACGCGCAGCATCGTGTAGAACAGGCCGCCCTTCCAGTGCTTGAAGGCGAACTGCGCGCTCGTCTCGATGCCCCTGCGCTTCGCGTCCGCGATGTTCAGGTTCAGGTTGCGCAGGTAGTCGAAGGCGATCAGGTCCTCGACCTTCTGCGCGAAAGCGTTCACGCGGAACATGGCGTGCGGCACGGTCCAGTCCACGCCCGCCTCGGCTCCCCATCCGCGTTCCGAGCGCAGGTCCTTGTTGAAGGGCACGCTCAGGTCGTAGCCCTGATAGGCCACGATCTCGTCTATGGCCGGGTAGCGGAAGAAACGGTCGCCGCGTGCCCATAGGCGCAGGCTTCCTGTCGCCTGCCACGTCGAGCCGAGGCTGAAGGCCGAGTCGCCGCCCCGCGTGTCGTCGCGGTCATCCGGCTTCGCGCCTGTGTCGTCCGCAAAGTGGTCCCTCAGGCTGTGCCTTTGGGCGCGCGCGGTCAGGTCCAGCGTAAGCCCGCAGCCGCTCGTCCACGAAAGGTTGGAATACAGGCCCGCCGTAGCCCGCTTGAGCGTGGAGTGCGAGCGGCGGTCCTTGTGGGCCAGATCGTTGAACAGCGCCAGTTGCAGGTCGTCGTATTCACCGTCCGCGCCGACGATCAGCGCGAGGCTTTCGCCGAGCCGCACTCTTGCGCGCGGGGCGAACTTCCATGTGTCCAGCGAGCGTGCCGCGCCCAGCCCGACGCCCATGTTCCAAGGGTTGAAAGTGTGCGCCCAGTTGATGTCCGCGTGCAGTTCGAGGGCCTCGCCCTTCCAGTCCGCGCTGCCGGAGGCGTTGTAATTCTCGCTCACGGAATAGTAGTCCGCCCCCATCGGATAATAGCCGCTCTGGCGCGGGTTGTCGCGGTATGAGGTGTTGTCCAGCGGGCCGGGGAACATGAACCAGTTGTCGTCGTAGCCCGCCTGCGCCTTCCAGTCCACCCGTCCGGCCCTGCCCTGAAGGGATTCGGAAACGGTGCGCGTCTTGTAGGCGGAATTGTCCCGGTAGCCGTCGCTTTCCACGAAGCCGATCTCCGTGCTGGAGCGGATGTTCGCGCTCAGCGCGGTCCACGCCGCGGCGCGGGCCGTCCATGTATTCCACGAGCCGTAGCTGGCGATAGCGGCGCTGCCCCGGCCTTCGGGGATGGACGTGGTGATGTCGATCACGCCGCCGCCCGCGTTGTTGCCGTAGAAGGCGCTCTGGCTGCCGCGCATGACTTCGATCTTGTCGATGCTGACAAGGGGCATGTTGAGCCAGTTGATGCCGCTCATGTCCGGCGCGTTGATGCGCCGCCCGTCTATCAGGACGAGGGTATTCAGGTTGCCGCTCTCGCCGTAGCCGCGCATGTCGATCGTGCTCTGCGCCGGGTTGCCGGTGTACGAGCGCAGCGTCACGCCCAACTCGCCGAGCAGGTCGGACACGCTCGTGGCCGCCTTGGCGCTGATGGTGGCTGCGTCCACCTGAAAAACGGCGGCTGCCACGCCGGACGCGTCGCTGTCAAAGCGCTTTGCACTTACGGTCAGCGGGGCCAGTTCGTAGGCTTCGGCGTCGTTCGGCGCGGTTCCCTGTGCGGATGCGGCTGCGGGCATCAGACACAAGGCAGCCAGAGCGGAAGCTCTGGCGCCCTTTGTTAATGAGACTGTAAATGACGTCATGTTAACGTCTTTTGCGATATCTTGTCAGGCCGAGCACCGCGAGTCCCGCAAAGGCCGCGTAGGTGGATGGCTCCGGGACCGCCCGCAGGTTGTCTATGGCGGCATATGCGGGGTTGTTCATTCCGTAGGCCCCGGTGTCGCTGGAAGTGAAGGTGAACGTAAGGCTGGATACGCCGCTGCCCAGACTCGTCAGGTCAACCGTGGTCCAAGTGTCGAGTATGTATGAATTGTCGTTGGTGAAGTCCGCCAGAAACACGTCCACGCTGCCTATAGAGGCGTCCGTCGCGTCCAAACCGGTGATCGTGAGCTTGAACCAGTCGCCGGTTCCAAACGGGTCCACCATGAAGCCGCCGTAGGTCATCGTCGCCCAGCCGTATGAATTGTTGGTCACGTCTATCGATATGGGTGTGTCCATGCCCGCGCCGAATTCCACCCTTGGCGCGGTGCCGAAGAAGGATGCCGTCGGGTCGTAAATCACGCCGTAGTTGCTGCCGGAAGCTGCGGCGGCGGCGGCAATGCCGTACTGATCGCCGTAGTCGCTGTAAGCGGGCTTCAGGAAGCCCAGATTGCTGTATGCGATGCCGTACCAAGAGCCGTAGCTGCTGTCGTAGTTGATGTTGAACGTGGCCCCGCCGCTGATGAAGCTGCCCGCTCCGTCCGAACCGTTGTAGTAGTTGGTCCCGGGAACGCTCAGATCTTCGAAGTCGATCGTGGCGGCGTATGCGCTGGCAGATGCCAGAAAAAGAGATGCCAGAAAGAGTTTTGTCTTCATGTGCCGACAATGATGCAACTGGCAGTTGAGTGCCGTCAACCCCATAATGGCATAAAAGTGCCAAGAATCGCTTGATAAATGTGCGGCTCCTCTCTTCAATGACTGCGGGATGAATACGAAACGCATTCTGGGTGTCGCGCTTGCAACGATCGTCGTTGTTTCAACCGCTTGCGCTCCAAGGCATAAGGATGCGCAGCCCGATGTGTCGGACGAGGCGTTTTCTTTCCGCATGACCGACGACGGGGGCCGCGAAGTGGTGCTGTCGAAGAGGCCGCAGACCATCGTTTCTCTCGCGCCGAGTCTTTCCGAAATGGTCATCACGCTGGGCATGAGGGAGCGGCTGCGCGGCGTCACGCAGTGGTGCGACCGCCCGGAGGCCGACGCCGTGGAGCGCATCGGCAACATGAGCGAGCCGGACATGGAACGCATCATCACGATGCGCCCGGACCTCGTGCTGGGCACGGAGATGACGCCCCGGCACATTTACGACACTCTGGAGGCGGCTGGCATCCCCTGCATCATGTTCAAACATCAGGGTTTTGACGACGTCATGGCAGACATGAAGACCCTTGCGGACGCTCTGGGCGAGCGCGAGCTTGGGCGGCGCGTGGTGGAGGGCATGGAGGCGCGGCGCAGGGAGATTCTCTCGCGCGTGCCCGTCGGGGCAGCGCCCGTGAAGGTGGCCCTGCTCTACGATCTGGACTCGATGGGCAGCGCGGGCAGGGGAAGCTGGGTGGACGACATGCTCGGCTCGCTGGGGCTGGACAACATCGCCAACCGCGCGGAATCGTCGTGGCCGCGCCTATCCCGCGAAGCCCTGCTTACGGAGCAGCCGCGGTACATCATTCTGCCCCTGCCGCTTGAGCCGGACAAGCAAGGGGAATTTCGCGCGAGGGCGGAGTCCCTGAAGAACGATCCCGTGTGGGGCCGAGTGGAAGCGGTGCGCAACGGCGGCATGATATTGATGCCTGCGAACCTGCTGAACATCCCCGGCCCGCGCACGCTGGACGCCATGAGCTTCATCGCCGACCGCGTTTACGGCACGGAGCGGTAGTTCCCGCATCGGTACAAAATACAAGCGGCATGACAGGTGCTGTCATGCCGCTCGTGTAATCGGAACCGCCTCTATAGGCTGTCAGTCCGGTATGTCCCAAGCCTTGTAGGGTAATCTCAGGCCTCGTGCCGCAGTCTAGAATTTCCAAGTGCTGCCGAGCATTCCACGGAACGAGGAGTAGTCTTCGCCACTTTCGGCGACTACCGAGAGTTTGATGGAACGCTTTTGCGTGATCTGGAAGCCCGCGCTCAGAGCGTAGGACTGGAAGTTGCTCACGTAGGTGTTTTCCGTCTGGAAGTAGCGCGTATCCATGATGTAGGCGCTGAAGGTCCAGCGTCCCGTCATCCTGATTAGTTGCAGGCCGTTTACGGCGACCTGTTGCTCGTCGCGGATCGGGTCCGGGTAGGTCTTGATGCCGCTGCTGGTGGAATACGATATAGAGTTACCTACATTGACGATCCATCCGGGCGAGAACTGATAGGCGAAGGAACTGGAAAGGCCGAAGTTGAAAATCCTTGACCCCAGATTCATGTCCGAGGATTCGCGCACGAAGTAGCCAGCCGACGGGGTGAGGTTCCAGCGGTAGGGAACATTGTCCGCCTTGGTGATGACCTTGCGGGTGTATGCCGCGTTCAGGCCGTAGCCGTAAACGCTGGCGTCGGAAAGGTGCAAGACGTTGCTGGCGTCCAGTTCGGCGAGAACGTCCTTGAGGTTCGTTATGCTGATCGGGAGCGTAAGGCTCAGTTTGTCCCGGTCCCCGAAGGTATGGCTCCAGGGGATTCTCACCGTGTAAACGTCGGCCTTCATGCCGTCGATGTCGTATGAACCGGTCCCAAGCTCTGCGCCGAGCGAGTTCATCTGGGTGGCCGCGTCGCTGCTTTCCACCGTCTTCTGGCTGAATTCCTCGTCTGCCTGTTCCGGGTCCAGAATCGCAGATTCAACGGCGGTTTCCTGTGCTGCGGAAGCCGTGGAGGAAAGCGGATGCCCGTCGGTCAGCGAAGTGGGCGTCGAGGGGGAGTCGTAACCGTGGCCGTCGTAAATCGGTGACCAGTAACGCTCTTGATCATAATACGGATCATTTTGTGCCATACTGGCGGCAGGTGCCAAGGCGACAAGGGAGAATGTCAGTAGGACGTAGTTTCGCATGTCAGGTAGGTTTGGGGGATTTGATGGACGAAAAATCTTGGAACCCGAACTCAATCAAGATTAAGATTATTCGTTGTTACTCCATAAGTTCAAGTTCCAATGGCTTGAATCCGGCATTTTCTCCCTCAAGTGCATATCCCTGCTCCGGGACTGGAAGGCGGTTGCCTTCATGGCGATCGCTCGTGAACGTACCCTCAATATTGTCCTGTTGACAGGCGAGAATGGCGCGATACGAGCGCGATGCCTTCAAATCTTCGCATTCATAATTCGTTTCAAGCATCTATTTCATCCGACCCATAGGCATGGCCATAAGAAAGAAACGCTGGTTTTTTATCTACGTCCCTGTCCTTTTGCTGACAGTTTTCCTTCTCCTGTTGTTCACCGTAGGCATTCCGCTGACATTTCTGGTCGGCATGGCGGACGGCGGATTGAAGTCCATGAACTGGACGCTTTCCGTGCGCAGGGTGTTGCTGAAGGGGGACTTCGGCGGCGGGCTGACGCTGTATGTTGACGGGACCAGAATCGGCGACGCCACGCAGACCGACGCCGTGGAACTGGACGGCTTGAGCGTCGGCTGGCGCATCGGCCAACTGCTGCGCCTGAGGCCCCTCCCGGCGGAAATTTGCGTATGTGATCTCGTTCTTCGCCCACGCATGGACGATAACGCGACGCTGGTCTTCCTGACCATGCCGCCGAAGGTTGGGGATGAAGCGCCTGCGCCGCCTGCGGACATCGCGCTGCCGGATTATCTGCTGCCGGGTGATGGGAAGGGCATCCGCCTGCGTGTCAAAGGCTTCCGCGTGATGATGCCGCCGATGGCCGGGGCTGCGGCGTCCGAGTACGCCCTTGATCTTGACGGCAGCTTAGTCCGCGAGGGCCGGAATCTGGGCACGGATTTCGAGATACTGCTGAGTCTGAACGGCGAACGCCTGAGCAGCGATGTCATCAGCGGCAACGTGTCGCTGGACGACATGGCCGTGGGGCTGGACCTGCGCGCCAGCGCAAATCTGGACCTGCTTTCCGCCCAGTTCGCCGCCGGGGATTCCGCGCGCGCGTCCGGGGATCTCGTCCTCGATGTCAGGCTGGACACCAATCTGAATCATCCCGAGGGTTCCGCAGCCAAGATCGGACTCACGAGCGAAGGACTGACCCTTAGCGGAAGCCCCTTGCCCGCGCCCGTGCGCACCGGACCGATCGACGTGCGGACCGGCATAATCGCAAGGAGGGATTCGGCTGGCCTGTCCGGCGTGGGCGTGAAGTTCGGCGCGGACTTCGGCGAGGGCGGGTTCTCGGCCACTGCGGACGCGGACTTCGACCCCAGAACCCTGACAATTTCCTATGAACTGGCTTATGAACTGAAGGATTACCAGCCCGTGGCGGACCTTGCGGACGCCTTCGGCGTCAAGGATCTTGCCCTGCGACTGAAAGGCCGCGCCGCCGGCTTGTTCGACGCGGACGCCAAGGCCCTGCGAGACATCGAAATGGGCCTTTCGCTATCGCCGCTTGAACTTCAGATGAACGGGGCGCGATTCATGATTCCGGCCTGCGATCTCGAACTGAGCGGCGGGGTGGGGAACATCGGGTCCGCCGTGCCGGACGCGGATATTCTTTGCATGCTGATTCTGGATGCCGGAGCCGTGAAGCCGTGGACGAACCGGGTTGATCTTCACGTGCGGGAGCTTGGTGGCGACACCCGGATCAAAATCGAAAGCACCGGCTTCAGCCTCGACCAGCTTGCCGCGTTCATGCCGCCTGAACTGAACCTGAAGGCTGCCGGGGCGCTGGATTTCAACATGGACGCCCGGCTCAACCTGCCCGCGCGCGAACTGGCCGGGCTGAACGTCGAGCTGATTGCGGCGGACATGCTTGTCATAAACGCCCCCGCCTTCCTGAAGAATTACCTCGTCGTGGACCCCTTCGTTTTTAAGGCCGCTTCGGACCTAGGCTCCGGCCTGCTCTGCAGCGTGGAGCCGTTCAGGATCAAAGCCGGGCCTCTGGTCGTTTCCAGCAGCGGCGTGAAGGTCCGGCGCGGAGCGGACGGCGAGGCGTCTGGAACCCTGCCGATCGAAGTCGGTCCGCTGGAGCTTTCTGAGATTCTTGACATTTTAAGCGACGACATCCTGTCCCGGCTGCCTTTGCCGCGCGAGGAACTGGCCCAGATGGGCATCAAGTCCCTCAAGGCCAGCTTCTCCGTCCGCGACGACGGCAAGGGCGGAACCAGCGCCGACGTCGTCGCGGACGGCTCGCTGCATCTTAACGAAGGGGCGCTCGGCTTCGTGACCAAGGCGCACGTGGATGTCGGGGCAAAGACATGGGCCGTGTCCTTGCAGCTTCCCGACTTCGTGCAGTCCACATGGAAACTGGCCATGTTGCGCCGCCTGTCCGTGCCGGACATCGACGCTCCCGTGCGCGTTTCGATCGATGCGAACGGCGACTTCGAGGGCCGGATTTCGGGCGCTCAATGGCTCGTCGAGGCCGGACCGGGATATCTGAGGCCCTCCGCGCCGCTGGGCATGTGGGCAGGCGGAGCCTTCCCGCTGGACCGTTTTGCCGTGGGCGGAAGCATTGGGAAGGAATTGCGGAGCCTGAGCATGGACCTGCTGGAACTGCGAAGCGGCAGGGCTTCCATGAAGTTCCGGCGCGCGAGGCTGGACTCGGACTTGCCCCTGACGGCGATGGGCGGGGCCAAGGTATCCGCCACGGTATCTTTCGAGATGACAGACTGGTTCCTTGAGGATTTCATCCCGATCCTCGGCGCGGACGCGCTGTCCGGGCAGGGCATTTCCGCAGCGGACATGTCCTTGCTGGGGCTTGAATCCTTCGACTTCGAGGCGGACCTGATCATGTCTGCAGACGCATCGGGCGCGGTCTCCGTCGCCGACATGCGCGGGCGCAATCAGGCCGTTTTCCGCGTGGGGCAGGAGCGCATACCCGTCGATGTGGACATTACCACGCAGGACGGTTCCCGAATCAGGGCGCTGGCCAGAATCGAAGGGATTCGGCCCGACCGCATAGCCATTTCGATGCTGCGCAATCTTCCTTTCCCGATTCAGAACATCCAGATTCCCTTCGGCGTGGAACTGGCCGTGTCTGCGGGCCTTCCGGGGGTTTCGCCGCTGGACCCCTCTGTTCACGCCGTTGTGCAGGCCGGTCCGGGGCGCATTGCCGCCTGCGACCTGCTGGCGGAGGACCTGCCGCTGCGCAGTCTGCGCGTGGAACTCGACGCGAGGCCGGACCTGCTGAAGGTGGAGAACTTTTCCCTGAACGCGGATTTTAACGGGCCGGTTTTTTCCATCTCACGCGCCGAAATCCTGCTTCCTTCCGAAGGGCGCACGGGTAGCACCACGCTGGACTTGGGCATGCGGGACTGGGAACTCGCATGGCTCTGGCGCAAGGTTCCGCCCGCGATGCTGCCCGCGCAACTGCTGGAGCTTCTGAAGGGAATGGAACTTGAGGGCGCTCTGCGCTCGCTGGACCTCCACGCGCGGCTGGACATCGACCCGGAGAACCCCACGCCGTCCTGCGTGCGGGAGTGTTCCCTGAAGGTGGACGCCGGGGGCTTTCGCGTGCGCGTTCCGGGTTATCCAGACTTGCACATGAACTCGTTTTCCGTGCTGGGCGACGAGAAGCTGATGGGCCTGCTGGTGGAGGACGCCGGGCTGGACGGCGCGGGCGTGGACTCCCTGCGCATCGACGTTTCGGAGCCGTTCCTCGACGCGCGCAGCGCCGCCGCGACCCTCGCCGCGAGCTGCGACCTCGGCGCGCTGAAGTCCGTAGTGGCCGGATGGGCCGCCCACCCGGCGGCGCTGGATTCGGATCTTGTCCGTTCCATGCACGGCATCCTGCGCTTCAGCGCGAACGCTACAGCTCCGCTGCGGGCCGGAATCGGTCCTGCGGATGCAAGGGCGGGCTTCGA
>JBAZHO010000041.1:8645-9962 GCA_041652375.1 Opitutales bacterium
CGTCGGCATCGCGAATGTCGGCGTCGTGTTCCGGGACCCCGCGTTGGCCTGCCCCTCCGTCAACGGCAGCGTGGCAGGGTCCTTCGACGGCGTCCGCCTGACCACGAAGACGAAGATTCTGCTGGACGGCGTGCGCGCGGACCCCGTGCTATCCGGGGCGCTGTCCGTGGATGTCGGGGCCTGGCTTGAGAAAGGTGATGCCGGGCTGTCCCTTGACGTCGGTCTTGCGGCCTGCGGGCTGTCGCTGGACGCCATCGGCTGGAGCAAACCTGTCGGGACGCCTGCCGGGGCGCGTTTCGGGGCCACGGTGACGGGGCTGGACGCCGCCGCACAGGACTGCAGTTTCGACTGGGCGCTTTCCGGTCTTGTCTATCGCTTCTGCATAGGGCGGGGCGACGCGCTTTTCGAGGCCGGGAGCGGGGGAGCCTTGTCCGGGCTGCGCAGCCTGACGCTCGACCCGGTATCGCTTGGCCGTTCCGACCTCGCGCTCAAGCTCAGGGCCGTCGGCGACGCCATCGACATCGAGGTGAGAAGCGGGAATTTCGACGTGCCGGAGCTTGTCGGGCTTCTGGAGCCGCTGTTCGCCCGCATGAACGCGGTCCCTCCGGTTGACGTCGAAGCCCCGGCGCCGGAACCTGCGAAAGTCGCCGATTTGGCCCCGGCTGCCGCGCCGCAACAGGGACCGCAGCCCCCGCTTCTGCCGGGCGTCCCGGACATCTCATTCAGGCTTGATTTCAGCCACATCCAGACGGGGCTTGATCAGGGGCTTGAAAATGTGAGGATTGAGACGTCCGTCGCGGGTGGGAATCCCGACCGCTTCAGCCTGAAGGCGGACATGGGCGGCAAGGGCCTGTCCCTTGTGATGGACGCCGCTGTGGACGGTCGGCATCCGTGGATGATAGGCATAGAGGATCTGGGCATGCTTGCGGCCAGAGCCGTATCTCCCCTCGGTGCCTTGCCGAAGGACCTGACCCGGGATGGGACTGCCCTGCGTTCGATGCTGGACATGCCGGACAAGATTTCAGGCGGTTCCCTTTCGGCAGACGGAGAAATTTCCATCGGCGAAAGGCCGGAGCTGAACATGGACCTGAAAATCGTGGACCTGCGCTTGCGTCAGGAGATCAGCTTCCTGCGGAGTCTGGCCGGTCTGGCCAAGAAGAGGGTGATGCTGGAGATTCCCTTCAACAGCTTCGAGTTGAACGGACTGTATTTCACGCCCGACGCGCTGCATATCAACAGCGGGTTTATCGATGGTCCGATCAACTTGAACATTGAAACGACGGATGTGTCTTTCGCGGAACAATTTCTGCACATGCG
>JBAZHO010000042.1:0-9929 GCA_041652375.1 Opitutales bacterium
GACAAGGAACGTATCCAGATTTTCGCTGGTATCGTGATTGCGCGCAAGGGCCACGGAATTCACGAGACGTTCACCGTCCGCCGCGTTACCTCCGGCGAGGGCGTGGAGCGCGTGTTCCCCGTCAACTCGGTCAACATCGAGAAGGTCGAGGTTGACCGCGAGTCCGTCACGATGCGCGCCCGCATGTATTACCTGCGCGACCGTATCGGCAAGGCAGCCAACAAGGTCCGCGAGAAGCGCCTTGTCGAGCAGTCTCGGCGCTAGGGCTTGCGCCCGGTCCCGCGCGCGTCGCGGCGACGGTTTCCGACACACATTTCAGCACGCCTGCGGGCGTGCTGTTTGCTTGTACGGCATCCTCACGGTCTCATGCTTTGCCGCGTCGAATAGGTTGGATACCTGCACGGTCTGCCTGTTATCAGGTTGATGTCATGGGTGATATGCCCCCTTGCTGTAAGAATTCTGAATGCTATGCACATTACAATTTGGGGCCTGACGTATTGATCATCGTCACAACGTATTCATGATCAACATGATATATTACGGTGCATCGTCGGCCTCCAATGCAACAAAGAGTTCTTCACAGGTTATTCACATTGCTGAAATCTCTGGAAACGGCTTGTTGAGCGGGTTCGCGGCTTCGTGGTGAATATCGCGGACTCAACTCTTGTGCTTCCTGTACAACGCGCGGAACTGGTTGTAGCTGAGGCGCAGCTTTTCCGCGGCTTCCGTCTGCGTGTCGCAGCCCGCGAGGGCGTCTTCCAGCGCGCGCCGCTCCAGCTCCAGCCGCGCGTCTTCCAGTCCCTTCTCGGCCAGCGTCCGGCCTAGGTCGAATTTCGCCTCGCCCGTGGCGGGGGCTTCCTCCGCGCTTTGGTCCTTCGACCAAGGGGCTTTGAGGGGCTGGAAGTCGATGTCCCGGATCGGGCGTCCGGCGGACTGATACACGGCTCTTTCAATCAGGTTTTTCAGTTCTCTCACGTTGCCCGGCCAGGGATACTCTTCCAGTTGCGCGATGGCGCGGGGGTGGATTTCCGGGGCGCGGTCCAGCCCCAGTTCCCCGGCCATGCGCGAGGCGAAGTGCAGGGCCAGCAGGGCGATGTCCCCCCGGCGGGCGCGCAGCGGCGGGATGTGCAGCACTTCGAAGCTTAGTCTGTCGAGCAGGTCCGCCTTGAACTGCTTCTCTTTGACCATCCCGTCCAGATCCGCGTTGGTCGCGCCCACGATGCGCACGTCCACCTGCACCTCCTGCGTGCCGCCGACGCGTTCGAACACGCCGTACTCCGTCACGCGCAACACTTTCTCCTGTGCGGACATGGGCATCAGGCCAAGCTCGTCCAGAAACAAGGTCCCGCCGTCCGCCATCTCGAAGCGCCCCGCGCGGCGGCTTGCGGCTCCGGTGAAGGCCCCGGCCTCGTGCCCGAAAAGCTCGCTCTCGATCAGGCTGGGGGACAGGGCCGCGCAGTTGATCGACAGCATCGGCTGCTGCCAGCGTTTCGATAGGAAGTGCAGCCGCGCGGCGGCAAGTTCCTTGCCCGTGCCGCGTTCCCCGATGATCAGAACCGGCCTTTCCACCGGGGCCACGGCTGCCAGACGGGCCTGAAAGTCCAGAAAGCTTTCGGACTGGCCAAGCGCGTCGGGAATCCGCCGCGAATCGACATCGGGAGATCGTTCCCGCGTGGTGTATTTCGCCATTGTGGAGTCAATGAATGGTCCAATTAACCAACAACTACAAGCCGAAATTTTCTGAAAAACTCTAAATCACTGTTCTCCAGTTACATGCGAAGTGCGTTTGTCGATTGGCACGGGGCGTGGTAACTGTATTGGCATTCCGTGACACACACGGTCCAAATGGGATGAGTGAAGTGGACTGATAAGACAACCTCGCCGCTCAGTGGGGAGACCGGGCGGCGAGGTGAATCAGAAGCAAACAAACAAAATTACAGGAACCAACAATGAGTATTTTCACACGATTCAAAGACATCGTCAGCTCGAACATCAACTCCATGCTCGACAGCGCCGAGAACCCCGAAAAGCTGCTCCGCCTGATGATTCAGGAAATGGAGGACACCCTCGTGGAGCTGAAGGCCTCCTGCGCTCAGGTTATGGCAGACAAGGCCCGGCTTGGCCGCAGCGGGGACAGGATCGCCGCCGAGGTGGCCCTCTGGGATGGCCGCGCCGAACTGGCGCTTTCCAAGGGGCGCGAAGATCTGGCCCGCGAGGCCCTTCTGCGCAAGCGCGAGATTCTGGCCGAAGTGACCCGTCTGGAAGAAGAGGTGCGTTCCGCCGAGGAGGCCGTTGGCCGCTATCAGGACGAGATCAGGCAGGTTGAGGACAAGCTCTTGCAGGCGCGCGACAAGCAGCGCACGCTCGTTCGCCGCCACACGCTGGCCAAGGACCGAATCCAGAGCCAGACCAACATCCGCCGCTTCGAGCACAACGACGTCATCCAGCGCTTCGACAGTTTCGAGCACAAGATCGACCGCATGGAAGCGGAAGCCGATCTTGTAAACATCACCCGCAAGAGCGATCTTGAAGTTGAGTTTGACCGCCTGCATCAGGATGAACAGCTTGAGAAAGAGCTTTCCGCGCTGAAGGAAAAACTCTCCTCCCAGTAACCCTAAAATCACAAGGTTCCATCGTGCTCTGGCAATCAATTCAACCTGCAATAATCATCCTGAGTGTCGGACTGGCCGCAGCGATACTCATCGGTGTCATCAAGACGGCAGTGTATCTCCCTCGCAAATTGATCCGCACTCAGGATGAAGCCAGCGCGAAGGACGAAGCAGCCATCATCAAGGAGATGTTCGGCAAGCTCAACCGACTCGAAGTCCGCATCGAGTCCCTTGAGACCATAATTGTGGAATCCCAGCGCAAGCCGCGCTGAACAACGCTTTGGAAGGAATATGAACCGCACTCGACACACACTTTACCGCTCGCGCCACGGCAGGATATTTGGCGTGTTTCAGGGCATCGCAGATGCCACTGGTCTGGACGTATTCTGGATGCGCGTAATCGCCGTCGTCCTCTTGTTCATGACGGGCTTCGCCCCGCTCATCCCGCTCTACATACTGGCCGCGCTTCTCATGAAGCCCGAGCCTGTGAAACCACTGGCCGATGACGAGGAGGAGTTCTACAACTCCATGACAAGTAACCGGAAACTGGCCCTTACAAGACTGTCCGGCAAGCTGGATTCACTTGATCGGCGCGCGCGCCGCATCGAGGACATCGTCACGGCCCGCGGCTTTGACTGGGACCGTCGCATGCGCGAAGGTTGCTAGGTCGCGGCATTCGCGGGGAGTCTTCCTGCATACAGGGGCAATATGGATTACATTGCCGTACACGTGAGCGGCACACGGGATTATTGCGCGAATACCGCAGGGAAATCCCGTTTGTCGCATCATGGCTTTCCGAGCCGTTCATGCGTTCCAGCCAGCCGCTCAACAGAGGATTCCTCCACTTGTAATTATTGGGTCGTTAATTTACGACCCGTGCGCAGACTAACCATATTCGGACCGGGAAAGGATGATTCCCGGTCGCTTGATCTCTGTAACACGCTTTCTCTTTAGAATGCCGCCTTGTCGCGGTCTCCAAAACCAAAGTCCCTTTTCATGCACCCGTTACGAATTTCAATCGCAGCCCTGCTCATTGCCGGATCGGCGTTGAAAGCGCAGGACGCGCAGGTCCTGACTCTTTCCGAGGCCGTGGCGCAGGCCCTGCACAACAATCTGGATCTGAGGATACAGAAGTACGAACCGCTCATAGCCAAGGACACCGTCAAGGTTCAGGAGGCCGCCTTCGACATCCGGCTCGACGCCAGCGCCGGGGCGGGCGGTGACAAGAGCGCGCTGACCGGGGATGCAACGTCTTCCGGTTTCGCCACTGCGGGAGCGACCAAAATGATATCCACGGGAGCCACCGTCGGCCTTACCACGACGCTGGACCACAGCCCCGCGCTTGCCAAGGACAGCAATACGGCGCTAACGGCCAGCATAACGCAGCCCCTGCTGCGCGGCGCGTGGAGCGACGTGACGCTGGCGGAACTGCGCAAGGCGCAAAGCTCCATGACGCAGTCGCAGCTTCAGCTCCGCTCCAAGGCGCTGGACCTGATCCTCGGCGTGAGCACCCAGTACTGGAACCTCTCCCATGCAAGGGAGAACGTCGAACTGCTGAAAAGCTCCGTTCACGCGGCGGAACTGCTCGTGGAGGAAAGCCGCGCCAAGCTGGACGCCGGTCTTGCGACGGACATCGACCTGTTGCAGGCGCAGGCGTCGCTGTCGGAAAAGCAGGAGGCGCTCACGCAGGCCGAACTGGCGATTTTCGCCGCAGGCGACGAGCTGGCCCAGTCTATGGGCACTCTTCTTGAGCAGGCGGGCACATCTTTTAACCCCTCGGTGGCCGCCCTTCCGACGGACCTTTCAAAGAGCTTCGCCTTCGAACAGATCTGGCCGGGCATCCTCGCCGCAGATCTTGACAGCGCGATGCAGGAGGAGGCCATACGCCGCGCCGATCTGGAGCGCATACAGGCGTCCAACGGCAGGCTGCCGCAGGTTGACCTTGTTCTGGAAACCGGCTTGAGCGGCAGCGATTCCAGCGAGAAGGACAGTTACGACAGCCTTGCGAACGGCGACGGGCACGACTGGTCCACGACGCTGAAGTTCTCGATGCCCCTCGGACGCAGGGCGGACATCGCCCGCTCCCGGCAGTCCCAGTCCCGCCTCGAACAGGCGAAGATTCAGCTTATCGCCGTCAAGCAGGCCCTCTACAAGAAGGCCCGGCAGGCGTGGCGCGACGTGGAACTGGGCGTGGACCGCTGCAACTCCGCCAAGGCCCGCGTGGAATACCAGAGCGTGGCCCTCGACCGGGCAAAGTCCCGTTACTCCAACAACCTGATCAGCTTCCGCGAGCTTCTCGACGCGCAGAAGGACTTTGACGACGCAAGGTTGATGTACATCAACGCGCTCAGAGACCTTGCCGTGGCCCGTGCCACGATGGCGCGCCTGCAAGGCGGCATCGGCGAGGTTCCCGGCATGAACGATTTCAACACAGACTCCATCAAAGAAAACACTTCAAAATAACTTCCCCATATGATGGCCAAACGCAAAAGAAAGAAGCTGCGCTACATAATTGCAGCAGTGATTATCGTCATAATCGGAATTGTGGTTTTCATGCCCAAGAAGCCGAAACTAGTGAAAGTTACCGTGGAAAAAGTCCAGCGGCACGACATCACCAGTCAGGTGACTGCTTCGGGCACGATTGAACCCAAGGTGGAGGTCGTGATCAGTTCCGAGGTCTCCGGCGAGATCGTCGATCTGCCCGTCAACGACGGCGATCGTGTCGAGAAAGGGCAGCTTCTTGTCCGCATAGACACCGAACTGCTGGAACTGCAGGTCAAGCAGCAGGAGGCGTACATACTCTCCGCAATGGCCAACGCCGAGCAGATGCGCGTGCAGATGAACCGCGCCCAGCAGGTGCTTGCCGACCAGACGCGCCTTTTCGAGAGCAAGTTCGTTTCGGAGGACAGCCTCCGCGCGGCCAAGGCCGACGCCGACGCCAGAACCGCCCAGTACAATTCCGCCATGGCCCAGATCAGCCAGCAGCAGATGCAGCTAGATCAGGCCAAGAAGAACCTCGGCAAGGCCAGCATATTTTCGCCTATGGATGGCATCGTTAGCTCCCGTTCCGTGGAGCTTGGCGAACGCGTCGTGGGAACCCGCGACTTCAGCGGCACGGAGATCATGCGCGTGGCGGACTTCGCCGTGATGGAACTGGCCATAGACGTGAACGAGACCGACGTGGTCAAGGTGGCCGTCGGGGACCAGGCAGCCCTTACCATCGACGCCATATCCGACACTCCGTTCTCTGGCACTGTGGTAGAAATCGCCTCTTCGGCATCCAATTCCAACAGTAACGAGGATGCTGTCACTTTCAAGGTCAAGGTCCGCATAGGCGAGGCCGACGAACGCATCCGCCCCGGTATGACCGCCACTGCGGACATCGATACCGACCATGTCGAAGGCGTGCTGACCGTGCCGCTACAGAGCGTGACCGTGCGCGACAAGCAGACCGTGGCCAAGGCGTTGGGCAAGGAGGACATTCCTGAAGCACCTCCTGAAGTCGAGCATGTGAAGACCGAGCAGAAGGACATAAAGCGCACTCGCGCGGAGCTGGATAATCTTCAGCGTCTGGTATTCATCCTCAAGGACGGCAAGGTGCAGATCCGCGAAGTCAAGACCGGCATATCCAACAACCGCTACATGGAGATCAAAGAAGGCGTGAGCGAGGGCGAGGAAGTGGTCAGCGGCAGTTACAACGCCATTGCACGCGAGCTCAACCACGACATGCAGGTTGACGTCGAACGCAAGGACGACGGCAAGGATAAGAAAGACGCAAAGACGGGAGCAAAGTAAATGATCCCAATAATCGACATTCGTGACGTATGGAAGACATACGATCTTGGTGAGACTCAGGTCCACGCCCTTCGGGGCGTGAACGTGAAGATCATGCCCAACGAATATGTCGCCATCATGGGCCCGAGCGGAAGCGGCAAGAGCACGCTGATGAACATGCTTGGCTGCCTTGATACGCCTACGAGCGGTCATTACGAGTTTCGCGGGCAGAATGTGGCGGAGATGGGCGACAACGAGTTGGCAAGAGTCCGCAACAAGGAGCTTGGGTTCATTTTCCAGAGCTTCAACCTGCTGGCCCGTTCCACCACCTTGCGCAATGTGGAGCTGCCCCTGATCTATGCCGGGCTTGACCGGGACGACAGGGAGGAGCGCGCCATCATAGCCTGTGAAAAGGTGGGTCTGGGCGACCGCATGAAGCACCGGCCCAACGAGCTTTCCGGCGGGCAGCGTCAGCGCGTGGCCATCGCAAGGGCGCTTGTGAACAACCCGGCCTTGATTCTCGCCGATGAGCCCACGGGCAATCTGGACTCAAAGACAGGGGAGGAAATCATGGCTCTGTTTGAACAGATTTACCAGCAGGGCAACACCATCGTCATCGTCACGCACGAGGACGACATCGCCGCGCACGCCCACCGCAAAGTGCGTTTGTTCGACGGGCAGGTTGTCGAGGACACTATCACTGACAAGGGTCGCAAACGCTAACGCAGATGAAGCACGTCCTGAGAGAGATTGCCAGTTTTCGCTATGAATTCTTCGAGAGCATCCGCATCGCCATCGAACAGGTGCTTCAGCACAAGGTCCGCGCGGCGCTTACGGCACTTGGAGTGATGATCGGCGTACTGGCCGTCACGCTGATGGGTACCGCCGTGGCTGGTATCGACAAGGGCTTTAATGACAGTCTGGCCAAGTTCGGCAAGGACGTGTTTTACGTTGGCCGTTGGCCTTGGAGCAACGTTGGCAACGACTGGCGATACTATCGTCGCAGACAGAAGTTTCATTTCGACGACGCGCAGATGGTAAACGAGATGATTGCCCAGACCACTGACAGCACTCTGGAGCTGGCCGTGTCCAGAGACGAACGTTACCGCACAGTGCGCGTGGGGCGTAACTCCATCGAGGGCACGCAGATTATTGGCACGGATGCATCTTACGTGCAGGTAAGTCCGATGGATCTGGAGGAGGGGCGATTCTTTTCCGAGCAGGAGTCCGTCGCCGGCATTCGAGTGGTGGTTCTTGGATACGATGTCGCGGATACGCTGTTTCCCAGCGTCTCGCCAGTCGGGCAGAGCGTGATCATCCAGAACCAGCCGTTCAGGGTGGTGGGCGTTCTTGCCCGTCAGGGGTCTTTCATGGGCCTGTTCAGTTTTGACAAGATGGTGGCAGTTCCTGAAAAGGCATCTCCGGCGGCGCGTTGGGATCACCGCGATATCGAGATCATGATCAAGATGCGCGAAGGGGCGGACAAGCAGGCCGCAAACAACGAAATCGAAGGCATAATACGCCGCGTGCGCGGTCTTATGCCAGAGGATGATAACGATTTTGAGATCAACCGCACCGAGATTATCGAGGCCCAGCTTGGCCCGGTTAAAAAGGGCATCGCATCTGCTGGATTGGGAATTACAGGTCTGTCTCTCTTTGTGGGCGCAATCGGCATCATGAACATCACTTTCGTGGCAGTCCGGGAACGCACAAAAGAGATCGGCACGCGCAGGGCTATCGGCGCCCCGCGCAGAGCCATTCTTATCCAGTTCCTCGTCGAGGCGGTGTTTATCTGCCTGATAGGTGGAGGCTGTGGCTTGGGCCTAACGCTTATTATTCAGTCTCTTGCGAAGAACATCATGCCGGCATTCCCGCTGGTGTTCTCCTGGGGCCTGCTGATCATCGCCATCACAATCTCTGTGTTGGTGGGTATCTTGAGCGGTTTCGCGCCAGCGTGGGCTGCATCCCGCATGGACCCGGCTGAGGCGCTCCGGCACGACTGATCCCGCGCTATTGTTTTTTACGACAAACCATTTTTAAGAAAAGATCATCGTCTGATGAAAGAGAAAAAAACGGGCATACGGAATTCGGACCTTCTGGCTCTTGCCACTGGCTCACTCGTTGCCAACAAGCTTCGTTCGGCGCTCACGATCATGGGCATCACCGTGGGTGTGTTTTCCGTGGTGGCTGTGATGACCGCGCTTTCAGCCATGAGGCTGAGCATCAACACCGGACTATCCCAGCTTGGGGCCAACACATTTCAGATCAGCAAGATGCCCGCGATTAACGCTAGGTGGTGGGAATACTGGAACCGCCCAAGCATCAACTACGCGCAAGGGCATCGCTTTGAGCAGATGATGCTTGATCTCTCACCCTCGTCGCTGGTGTCGCTCACCGTGGGCGATGGCGGGCATCACGTCAGTTACAATTCCAAGACGATGAACAGCACGATAGACGTGCTTGGAATCAACGAAAGTTCGCTTGTGACCAACAATCGTGCGATTGCCCAGGGCCGCAACCTTACCGCAGATGACGTCCTGTTCAGGCGCCCCTTTGTTATCATTGGCAGCAAGGTTCAAGAGGAGCTTTTCCCCTCGGAGGATCCTCTGGGCAAGCGGATCATCATGTCCGGCCACGCATATACAATTGTCGGCGTTCTGGAGAAAAAGGGTGAGGTATTTGGCAATGATATGGACGGCTATGCCGCCATACCCGTCACCGTCTTCATCCAGCGTTACTGGAATAACAGATGGCGCAGTATAGACATCGCCATCCAAGCCCCGGAAGGGCAGCCGATTGAAGCGGTGCAGGACATCGCCATTGGTGCCATGCGAATTGTACGCGATCTTCCGCCGGAAGAGGTCAACAATTTCGAGATTTATTCCAACGATTCGCTCAAAGCCACGTTCGACAAGATGGCGGTGATCATTGGTTCGGCAGGTCTTATCATCAGCGCCATCGCGCTGATCACGGCGGGCGTGGGCGTGATGAACATCATGCTTGTTTCCGTCACGGAGAGAACGCGCGAGATCGGCGTGCGCAAGAGCATCGGCGCCCGCTCGCAGGACATTCTTATACAATTCCTTCTGGAGGCGATATTCATATCGCAGGTGGGGGCTGTAATTGGCATAATTCTGGGCATTGCCGCAGGAGACGGCATTGGAATGCTGTTGAACGTCAAGCCCGTCATGCCTTGGTTCTGGGTGGCGGTGGCAGTAGTCACCTGTACCGCAATAGGGCTGATCTTCGGCGCATATCCCGCGTGGCGGGCTGCAAAGATGGACCCGGTTGAAGCCTTGCGTTGCGAATAGGCAGAGGTGCACTAATTTTTACGTGCCATTTACCATGCATACTCACAACAATGTTTTGATTATGCGGATAACGGTGTTAAGATATCTTAACAATGCGCCCCATGCTCATCACAAGCATCGACGAACATCCGTTTTTCGCGGATTGGACAATTTCTGATACAAGCGCGCTGCATGATGCGGTGCGCGAGATGGAAGTTGCCGAAGGCGAAGTCATATACGACATAGGCGGCAGGGA
>JBAZHO010000043.1:0-9834 GCA_041652375.1 Opitutales bacterium
TTTGAGGGAACCGAGCAGATATTCTATCACTACGGCCTCATCCGGCGAGGCGGCGGAAAGGCTGTATGTGCCGGGCAGGTCCACGAGGTTCATGTCCAGCCCGCCAAGGCGCAAAAGACCCGTCTTCTTCTCCACCGTGACGCCGGGATAGTTGCCCACCCGCTGGCGCAGACCCGTGAGGCGGTTGAAAAGTGAACTTTTCCCCGTGTTGGGATTCCCCGCAATGGCAATGTTCAGCTCGGAAACAGGTCCCGGGATGTCGGTAGGATCTTCAGACATGGCAGAGAAACTTATGTATGCAGTGCTTCGCGGAATGCCGGGAAAATGAGCTAATCGAGACGTAGTCTCATCTACTGCAGGAAAGAATCATTCACCGCCATGAAATGTCAACACCCCTTTGGACTGCTCCACCCGGCAACCCGGAAAGCGCAAGGCCCGACTGGTAGGGGATCCGAGACTCGAACTCGGAACTGCCCTTTAGGAGAGGGCCGTTATATCCCTTTAACCAATCCCCCGTCGGGACACGCGCGTCCGGGAACGGCGTGAAGCGCGGAACATTAGGCCAGCGGCGCTTTCCGCGCAAGACCAAGATTGCCCGACAAGCCGGAAAGCAGGCGGGAGTATGTAAAATTCCGATGACTCATTCCGCTCTAACATTGTTACAAAAGAAAGGGCATCAGTTTAACTAATATATTGACGCATTGTCCTTCTACCCGAAAATATGTCATTGAATCCTTGACACCAGCCCACGGCAAATGTTGAGGAAACATCAGCTAAAAGAACGGCAGTAAACGCGTTGACAAACGATTAACGCGGTTGCACGTTTTTGCGTCACTACATTCCCCCCTACCCCCTTGAAGCGATAATACGCCAATAGACTATTATCGTGATCCGCGGGCCTCGGGGCAATCTTATCAGTCGAACAGAAGACGAACATCCTCACTCAATGAAGAAACTTATAAGCGCAGGAATAGCCTTGGGTCTGTTTGGTACAGCCACACTCCTCCAAGCACAACAAAGCAGCACCCCCGTTGACGCGGGCGAACAGATCAAGGCTGCAACGGAAGTAACCAGCAAATGGGTCGAAACCCGGTCAACAATTTCCAAGGATGCCAACCAGTGGCGCGTGGACAAGGAACTGATCCAGCAGAAGATCGATTTTTACCGCATTGAGCTGGAAAACCTCCAGACCGAGATCGACACCTTGTCGAAATCAGCCTCCGAAGGGCAGGACAAGCGGGCTCAGTACGCCAATCAGATCGAGGAACTCAACCGCGCTCAGTCCGTGGTTATCGGCATGCTGCCCAAGTATGAGGCGCAGGTGCGCGAACTGGTCCGTTACTTCCCCAGCCCTCTTCAGGAAACCGCAGGCAAGCTCGCCAAGAGCATCCCGACCAACCCGAACACCACGCGCCTCGGCGCCGGTCAGCGTCTGGCCGTGATCGTCGGCATCCTCAACGAAGTGGACCGTTTCAACCGCGACGTGACAACGACGCAGGAAATCCGCGAGATCAACGGCGAAAACCGTCAGGTTGACGTCATGTACATGGGTCTTGGACAGGCGTTCTACGCCGACTCCGAAGGCAAGATCGCCGGCATAGGAACCCCGGCCAAAGATGGATGGAAGTGGGAAGCGCACGACGACATGGCGACCCAGATCCTCACCGCGATCAAGGTGGCCCAAGGCAAGATCAAGCCAGCCGTGTTTGTGGAGATTCCCCTCCAGACCACGACAATCAACGCAATCTCCCGGTAACATTCACCACTCATCCTATTTAATTACATGAAAACCGTTTTAACAATCGCCACGGTTTGCGGCATGGCGTTTCTGGCCAGTGCCGACACCTTTGAGCAAGCCCAGGTAGCAACAGGGCAGGAACTGCGTCAGTCAGTGCAAGAACTGGCCGATTTGCGTTCCAAAATCGCCGAAGAGCGAATCCCGATGGCAAAGGATCTGGACGAAGTTCAGTCTCTTGTCATCAGCAAGCGTTCCGAAAGGAACAACATGCGCGGCTTGGCCGACACCAGCGGCTCCTCTCTGATCGCGCTTCAGGATCAGGTCAACTCGCTCAAGGACAACGTCAACTACATGACCAACCTTCTGGGCGACTACGTGATCCGTTACGAAACGCTCACTGCGCTTTCCGAACGCTCCAGCGTGTCTGCCAAGACCAAGGCTGCCAGCGAGGCCAAGGAAAACGACAACCTCAACTCCGGCAAGCGCCTTGAAATCCAGCTCGCCGTAATCGACGCTGCCATATCCCGCCTGAACAACATCATCGGAGGTTACAGCTTCGACGGAGAAGCGATCATCAGCACCGGCGGTCAGGAAGTTAAGGGCAAGTATCTGCTCATCGGCCCGGCGTCCTTCTTCAGCCCGAACGATGCAATGATTCCGGCTGGCATCACCACGGAAAACCCCGGCTCGCTTAAGCCGATCGTCAATGCCCTCAAGGACCCGAAGGCTTCCCCCGATATCCGCAATCTGGTCGAAACCGGCAGCGGCGTGTCCGTTTACGGTCCCCAGCAGGCCCTGATGGTCGAAAGTCAGGACCAGAGCCTCATCGAAGAATGGATCATCGGCGGCATGGTCATGCCCTTCATCCTCGGACTGGCATTCCTCGCGTTCGTGGTGGCCGTCTATAAGTGGATCGCACTGGCTGGCGTGAAGAGCGCCCGTCCGAAGGACCTTGACGCCATTCTCGAATACCTTTCCCAAGGCAACGTGCAGGCAGCTTCCGACTACGCCTCAAAGCTCGGCGGTCCGGTTGGCGAAATGCTCACCGTGGCCGTGGAAAACGCTGGCGAAGACCGCGAAGTGATCGAGGAAGTGCTCTACGAAAAGATCATCTCCACCCAGCCCAAACTGGAAAAGATGCTTCCCTTCATCGCCGTGGTGGCCGCAACCGCCCCGCTGCTTGGTCTTCTCGGTACTGTCACAGGCATGATCAAGACCTTCAAGCTCATCACGATCGTTGGCACCGGCGACGCGCGCTCCCTTTCGAGCGGCATTTCCGAAGCCCTGATCACCACCAAGTGGGGTCTTATCAGCGCCATTCCAGCCCTTATCGTACACGCCATGCTTTCCCGCAAGGCCCGTGGCGTTATCGGCAGCATGGAGCAGACAGCTGTTGGTTTCATCAACGGTGTGGTCGAGATCCGCGAATCTAACAACCCGAGCGCCTAACCCGGCAGAGAGAGGAGCATATAATGCCCGACCCTGCACAAGCAGTACAGGCGGCGGAAGCCGCCCAACATATCAGCGCGATCCCTACGGACCTTGCAGGTTTCATCACGGGAACGTGGCAGGTCTGGGTCGATGGCGGCTGGGTAATGATCCCACTGGCAATGCTTGCGGTTTTCATCTACTTCGAAGCAACGGCTCTTGTGATGCACATGCGTCAGACCAGCCTTTCGAAGACTCCGCGACACTTGTGGGAAACTTGGACAAGAAACCCCGAGGAAGGCACCGGACACGTAGGAGATCTAATCCGCTACGTGCTCCGCGATGGCTACCGCAGGGAATCAATCCTCACCCGAATCGCCGCCGTCCGCCAGGTCATGATACCCGAAGTCAACCAGAAGATCGTGCTTCTGAGCGTACTGGTGACAGTCGCTCCGTTGCTCGGCCTTCTTGGAACCGTTATCGGCATGCTTACCACGTTCAAGGGCCTGTCCGTCAACACCGGACAGACCATTGACCTTGTGGCTGAAGGCATCCGCGTGGCTCTAATCACCACGCAGACCGGCCTTCAGATCGCAATCCCCGGCTACATATTCTTGTCGGTGATCGTGCGCAAGCGCAACGAGTACAACGCGTTCCTGGCTTCTCTTGAATCGACGCTGGTGCAACAGGCTACGCGCCTTGAGCACGCCCGGGAGGACGAAGCCAGCGCATAGAGCGCAACAGGAGCACATATAATGGCCAAACGCGGATCAATAATTCAAGACGATGCCGAGCTGAGCGAGATCAACATCTCGCCCATGATCGACATGGTCTTCATCCTTCTAATTTTCTTCATCGTCACCACCGTATTCGTTCAGGAACCCGGAGTGGAAGTCAACAGGGCCCCGGCGCAAAGCGCCAGACAACTGGAACGCAACAGCATTCTGGTGGCCGTCACTTCTTCGGGATCGGTCTATTACGGAGGCTCGGAAGTCGGAGTCAACGGACTGCGTTCGATTGTCCAGCGCTTCATGCTGGATAACCCGGACATGCCGGTGATCATTCAGGCCGACACTCAGTCGCCCGCCCAAACGGTTATCCGCCTGCTGGAACAGGCGAAGCTTGGCGGGGCAAGGTACATCCACATATCAACAGCCAAACGCCGTCAGGCGTAACAGGAGGAAACACCAATGCTTATAAGCAGAAAAAACAGCCCTCCGAAGGTGGGAACCCCGACAGGTTTCCCTGTCGTGGCAGGCCTTGTAATGGGTCTGGCCATCTTCCTTCTCTTGCCGGTGGCGCAGTGGCTGGATGCACTTACATCGTCTCACAAGACACAGGTTGAATTCTTCGACCTTCCGCCCCCGCCGCCCTCTGACGTAATCGAGGAACATCAGGAAAAAAAGACCGATCAGGACAAAATCGACGACCTCAAGCAGGATACGCCGCCTCCGTCGCTAGACATGCTCGAAATAGCATTCAGCACGAACCTGTCCGGTATCGGCGCTGGCGACTTCGTCATGCCTTCCTTCAATGTCGGCGAAGATCTTGAAAACATGATCTTTGACCTCAAAGACCTCGACGAGCGTCCGCGCCCCGTCGTTCAGACAAAGCCCCAGTATCCACTCGACCTGCGTCAGGCAGGCATCAACGGCGAAGTCGTCGTTCAGTTTCTTGTGGATTCGAAGGGAAGCGTCCGCAACGTAAAGGTGATGCGCAGCACGAACCCAGGATTCGACGAAAGCGTGCTTCGTGCAGTCAGAACATGGCGCTTTGAGCCGGGCAAAAAGAACGGCAAAGCAGTCACCACTCGAGTCCAACAGCCAATTCCCTTCAATATCAATTCCAGATAACCGATGAAACGCATTCTTTTAACTATAGCCGGAACACTCTGCGCCAGCCTTCCCTTGGCGGCGTTGACCACAACCGCTCCGGAAACCAAACCCGGCGTCGAGTTAACGCTCGACGTGCAGGAAACGCCAATGGTGACTGCCGCCGAGCTGATGCAGAACCCGAAGTGGATCGAGGCGTTTGTTTACAGCTTCACGCCCCTCAGCGATGTGGAGCCAACCGTTGACGCCATCACCCGCGATTTCTACCAGTCGCTTCAACCCGTGCTCACAGCCGAAAAGTTCGACTTGGCGCGCAAGATGCTTATGGACCAGATCGCATCCACCGGCGAAAAGACCAACGCATCCATATACTTCACACTGGGCGCCATCGACCAGCAGCTTGCCGGACTCAACTCCGCCAACAAGGCGCTGGTGACCAGCTTTCTGAAGGAAGCCATCGCCAACTACTCCAAAGCCGTCGATATGTTCCCGCAGTATCAGCGCGCCCACCGCAACATGGGCCTGATCTACATGAACAGCGACGAAAAGGACGACATTTCCAAGGCGATACCGCACCTTGAAAAAGCAGTCGCCCTTGGCGCACGCGACGCCAGCACCTACGCGATGCTCGGCTACTGCAACTTCCTGCAGGGAAATCTGTTCTCTGCCGAGAACTCGCTGAAGACCGCCCTGACGCTGGACAACACCAACAAGGACGTCTATCAGCTTCTGGCCCAGGTGCTCCTTCAGCAGTCCCGCTACAAGGAAGCCCGCGCCATGTTCCAAGAGATGATCAAGGCCAATCCCAATAACGAACAGTGGTGGATGGCGCTTGTAAACACCTACCTCGCCGAGAACGATCTGGACAATTGCGTGATCGCCCTCGAAGTGCTCCGCCACATGAAGAAGGCCGAGACGCAGTCCCTCTACCTGCTTGGCAACATCTACCTGACCCGCAACATGTTTGACATGGCCACGGACGTCTATTGCCAGGCCATCGCGGAAGGCACGCTGAAGAGCAACAAAAGCCCGGAGACGGTCAAGGGCGACATCGACAGCGCTCTGGACTCCGCCCGCGCCCTTGCCGGCTACAGCGCATTCGATCAGGCCACGCGCATCCTTAACATGATCGACACTTCCTACAAAGTGAGCAAGACCGACGAGCAGCAGATGGACATCCTTACCATACGCAGCAACGTCAACATCGCGCAGGGTAAAGGCGAAGAGGCTGCCAAGGACCTTAAGCAGATCCTCGAACGCGATCCGCTCAACGGCGACGCGCTCAACACGCTGGCCAGCTTCTACTGCGAACTGATCGACGTTGACATCGACGGCAAGACAGTAAGGCAGCCCCGCGACCTGCAGATGGCGATCATGATGCTCGAACGCGCCGAGGACGTGAACGACAACCGCATCAAGCTGCGCGCGTTCACACAGCACGCCCGCCTCATGGTGACCAGTCAGGATACCGACTCGCTGCGCAAGGCCGTAGTCCTGCTCAAGCGCGCACAGGAGATCGAACCCACCGACGGCGTGGAACAGTACATTCAGGAAATCCAGAAGGCCATCGACGCCCGTTCGTCCCGCTAAGGGGCCTCCAGATTACCTGTAAATCGTCGATTTAAGGCCGGTTCCCGAAAAGGAATCGGCCTTTTTCGCGCCCCGGCGGCAGCCGCTTCATACGGCCCCATGCCCGCCCCGTCACTTTTGCAGGCTCAACGCACATTTTCGGCTTCATACCGGGCCTCTCTTGTAGCATCCTCTCGCTTTTACACACGGTGAGCGCTTTTACCCGCCGATCAACTTTCCAATCCCCCCGATATTCAAGATGTCCGAACTGGCCAAGACATACGACCCATCCGCGATCGAACCGAAGTGGTACAAAACATGGCTGGATGAAAAAGCCTTTCACGCCGAAGCCCCCGCCCCCGACGCGCCCGAACAGAACCCGGAAACGTACAGCATCGTGATACCGCCGCCGAACGTCACGGGCATGCTGCACATGGGCCACGTGCTGGACAACACCCTGCAGGACATCTGCATCCGCCGCGCCCGCTTGGAAGGCAAACTGACCGTGTGGCAGCCCGGCACGGACCATGCGGGCATAGCGACGCAGACCAAGGTGGAACGCATCGTGCGCGAGACCGAGGGCAAGACCCGGCGCGACCTTGGCCGCGAAGAGTTCCTCAAGCGCGTCTGGGCGTTCCGCGAAGAGAACGGCGGCATAATCCTGAACCAGCTTCAGCGCCTCGGCGCGTCCTGCGACTGGGACCGCACCTCCTTCACCCTCGACCCGCACTACGCCAAGGCCGTTCTGCGCTCCTTCGTGGAGCTGTACAAGCGCGGCTACATCTACCGCGGCAGACGCATGGTCAACTGGTGCCCCAAGAGCCTCACCGCCCTCTCCGACGAGGAAGTGATCATGAAGCCCCAGAACGGCTGGCTCTACAAAATGCGCTACGAGCTTGTCGAAGCGTCCACCGGGCTTGACGGCGTTCACCGAACCCACCTTGAAATCTCAACCACCCGCCCCGAAACCCTCATGGGCGACAGCGCCGTGGCCGTGCACCCGGACGACCCGCGCTACGCGCACCTGATCGGCAAGTGCGTCTGGCGTCCCTTCCCCCGCGCGCAGATCCCCATCGTCGCGGACAAGGCGGTTGACATCGCCTTCGGCACGGGCTGCCTGAAAGTCACCCCCGCGCACGACCGCACGGACTTTGAAATCGGCCAGCGCCACAACCTGCCAGTGATCGACGTGCTCAACCCCGACGGCACGCTCAACGCCCTCGCCGGAGCGGAATTCGACGGCATGGACCGCTTCGACGCCCGCAAGAAAGCAGCGGCAAAGCTCGAAGAAATGGGCCTGCTTGTGGAGCGCGAAAAATATTCCAACAACGTGGGCTTCTCCGAACGCGCGGACGTGCCCATCGAGCCGCGCCTGTCCGAACAGTGGTTCCTGCGCTACCCCAAGGTGGAGGAGGCCAAGCGGGCCGTCACGAGCGGCGCGATCAAGTTCTTCCCCCAGCGTTGGGAAAAGACCTACCTGCACTGGCTGGAAAACATTCAGGACTGGTGCATCAGCCGCCAGCTCTGGTGGGGCCACCGCATCCCCGTCTGGTACCGCAAGGGCGTCTCCGAGGCCGAACGCGACTACGCCAACCCGATGCACGTCCACGTCAGCGAGAACGGACCCGCCGACCCCGAGAACTGGGATCAGGAAGAGGACGTGCTGGACACATGGGCCTCGTCCAACCTCTGGCCCTTCGCCAATTTCGGCTGGCCGGACTTTGAAGGCGTCACGCGCAAGGAGTTCGACCTCTTCTATCCGACCAACGTGCTCGTCACCAGCTTCGACATCATCTTCTTCTGGGTCGCCCGCATGATCATGAGCGCCCTAGAACTGGTGGGCGAAGCGAAGGAGAGCCTGACGGACGAGGAAATCGCCCGCCGCGTGCCCTTCCGCCACGTGTTCATCCACAGCCTCATACGCGACGAACAGGGCCGCAAAATGTCCAAAAGCCTCGGCAACTCGCCCGACCCGCTGGACCTGATCGCCCGCTTCGGCGCGGACGGCGTGCGCTTCGGCATCGTGAACATCGCCCCCAGCGGCTCGGACATCTTCTTCAGCGAACCCCGCATCGAGATCGGGCGCAACTTCAGCAACAAGCTCTGGAACGCGTCCCGCTTCCGCCAGATGAGCGGACCCGTGGGCGACAACCAGTCGCTGCAAGCCATCTGCGCCCGCATCGACCCCGCCAGACTCGACCTCTTCGACCACTGGATACTTTCCCGCATGGTCGAGACCAGCGCCGCCGTGGAACGCGTGTTCGAGACCTACGAGATGCAGGCCATGACACAGGCGCTTTACGCCTTCTTCTGGGGCGACTTCTGCGACTGGTACGTCGAGGCGTCCAAGGCCAAGCTGCAAGGCGAAGCCGCGCAGACCACGCTCGCCGTGCAGGACCTCGTCATACGCCAGACCCTGCTGCTGCTGCACCCGCTGATGCCCCACATCACCGAGGAACTCTGGCACCAGCTAGGCTACATTGCCGAAGGGCAGCAGTTCATACAGCAAACCCGCATCCCCACCCCGCAGGCGCTGAAGGACGCGCTGGCAAAGGTCGGGGCGAGCATCGATGACACCGCCGCCGCCACCGCGCAGAACATCAACGAAATGATCGGCAAACTGCGCAGCATGAAGGCGGACTACAACCTAGGCAGCCGCCGCGACGTGAAGTTCCAATACGTGGCCGACGACGCCAAGGCCGCCATCGTGGAAGAGGACAAGGACACCATCCTGCGCCTCGCAGGAGCGGCGACGCTGGACCGCGCGAACGCGCAGCCCGAAGGCGCACCCGCAGGCATCACACCCCTCTGCACGGCATATCTCGACCTGCTAGGCTCCGTGGACGTCGAGGCCGAACGCGTGCGCCTGAGCAAAGAACTCGAAAAGCTGGACAAAGCCATAGCCGGAGCGAAAGCGCGCCTGTCGAACGAAAAGTTCGTAGCCAGCGCCCCCGCCGCAGTAGTGCAAGGAGCAAAGGACCAAATGGCCGCCAACGAGGAAAAGAAGGCCGAAATAGAACGCCTGCTGGCCTCGTTCCAAAGCTAGAGCGCAACTAGGGAATCAAGGACAAGACATTATCCGCAGATTACACGGTCGTCATTCTTCATGCCGCCCTTTCAGGACTTGGAAAAATGGGAGGGGCGTGTGTTACGTGTCCCAGGGTTCCGGCTAACAGCCTCCACCGCTGGGCTATCACATTACGCCCCGACGGGGTATTCGGAGGGCGGGAATCACGCCACGACCGCGCCCTTGCGCTTTGCCCGCAC
>JBAZHO010000044.1:0-9769 GCA_041652375.1 Opitutales bacterium
TCGCATAGGATAGCCTGCGGATGCTTTGTGGCAAGTCGCGCCGCCTTTGCATTGTGCGTCGGCCCGGCTTTCGCAATCATGCAACGGAAATGATCGGACTGGCAGAAGCATACAGGGACGAGGGACGCGACGAGCAGTCCCCGTTTTTCCTCCCCATGATATCGGAACGCGTGTTTTCCGAACACGGGGCGCTTGTGTCCGCGCTTGGGCTGGAACACCGCGAGGGGCAGGAAATGATGGCCCTGTCCGTGGCGCAGGCCTTCGCGGCGGACACGGCCCTTTTCGTCGAGGCCCCGACGGGCGTGGGCAAGAGCCTCGCCTATCTGGCCCCGGGCATCGTTCACGCCGTGGCGTCAGGCAGGCAGATGCTTGTATCGACGAACACCAAGGCGCTTCAGGAGCAGATACGCGTGAACGATCTGGACCTTTGCCGCCGCATGTTCGGGCTGTGCGAGGGCCTTGGGAAATACGGGACTTTCCGCTCCGCCGTGCTCATGGGCAAGGGCAACTACCTTTGCGGCACGCGGCTAAGGGAGGCCATGAACACGCACGGCAGCCTCTTCCCGACGGTTTTCGAGAAGGAGCTAAAGCGCATCCACAAGTGGAGCCTGACGAGCGAGACGGGCCTTGTTCAGGAGCTTAATCCGCCCCCTATCGACGAGGTGTGGGAGCACCTGAGCGCGGATTCCCCTGTGTGCAACAAGCGCAACTGCACGCCTGAGACCTGCCATTACCGCCGCGCGAGGCAGCTCGTTGACGGCGCGAACGTGCTGATCGTGAACCACAGCCTGCTGTTTTCCCTGCTTGGGGCCGGGGCCTGCCCGCCGACGGACGTGCCGGGCATCCTGCACGCGGCGGACTTCGCCGTGATCGACGAGGCGCACACCATCCCCGGCGTGGCGACGGAGTATTTCGGCATCCGCGTGAGCGACTACGCCATACGCCGCCAGTTGCTGCGCTTATACAACCCGCACACGAAAAAGGGCGTTCTGGCGCGGAATCCGGACGACGGCGGCGTGAAGCTCGTGGAGACGGCGCTGAGGGCCGTGCAGGCGTTTTTCGCGGAAGTCGCGGAGCGTTTCCTGATGGAGTCAGACATCGTCAGACTGCCGCATCCGGGCTGGATCGAACCCGAAGTGCAGCCCGTCCTGACGGAACTGGTGTCCGTTCTGTCCAGCGAGGCCAAGCGCGTCGGCGAATGTCCGGCTGGCGACGAGCTGAAAGGGGCCGCCCAGCTTCTATCATCGTACATCGGCGCGATTCTTGACTGCGTCGCCCTTGAGGAAAAAGACCACGTTTACTGGGTGGAACGCAGCGGAAGGGGCAAGACGACCACCGCCCTGCGAAGCGCGCCGCTTGATGTGGCCCCGTATCTGCGCGAGCGTCTTTTCCAGCGTCAGACGGCGGTCGTGCTGACCAGCGCGACGCTCGGCACCGGCGACAATATGGAGGGCTTCGCCGCCCGCACGGGAGGGACGGGAGCCGCGCTGGAATCCGTGCAGTCGCCTTTCGACTTCGATAGCAGCATGCGCGTGTTCGTGGCGGCAGACGCGCCCGCGACCGAGGCGGGGCGGCAGGACCTCGAATGGATGGCGGACATGATCTCCCGCTGCGCGATGACCGTGAAGGGAGGCTCGCTGGTCCTTTTCACTTCTCACCGCGACATGCGCGCCTGCGCGGTCAAGGTGGAGGAATTGTGCGCTGCCGCAGGCAGGCCGTTTCTTCTTCAGGGGCGCGACGGCTCTGCGGGCAACCTGCGCGAGGCGCTCGCCAAGGCGGGCAACGCCGTGCTATTCGGCACGGACAGCTTCTGGAACGGCGTCGATGTTCCCGGCCCGGCGCTCTCGCAGGTCATCGTCACCCGCCTGCCCTTCGAGAACCCGTCGCATCCCGTGGCCGAGGCCCGCGCCCAGTGGCACGCAGCTCGCGGCGAGAATCCATTCATGTGCCTGACCGTGCCGGACGCGGTGGTGAAATTTCGTCAAGGAATTGGCCGCCTCATCAGGTCAAGGCAGGACAAGGGCACGCTGACGATCCTAGATTCAAGGATTCTGACCAAGCAGTACGGGCGTTATTTCCTGAACGTGCTGCCTGTCTCAAGATACACGCGCATCAGCCGGGACACCCTGTCGGACAGCTTCGCGCCGATCGAGGCGTGAAAACGGCCTAGGGAGCGTTTGGAAATACGCGGACCGAGGAGGCTGGATGTATTTTCGAGTGAAAAATCGGGTTTCGAGACGAATGAATCGAGATTCTGTGAGTCAAGAAGACCGATTTTGCGCCGGAAAGACGCACGCGTTCCGAAGGGAGTCGAGTTTTCAAACGCTCCCTAGTTCCATTGACGCCTGATCCTGAACTCGTAAGCCACATGGTAAAATGATGACACAGGCACGCCGTCCACGGTGGCAGGATTGAATTCAGCTTCCTTTACGGCGGCGATGAGAGAATCCCGGAAAGATGAGTAAGTGTAGTCAAGCGCGTATATGACGCTCACTTTCCCGTCGCTGGATATGACGCAGTCCAGCGCGGCGTTCCCTTCGATGCCCTTTTCCAGCATGGCATAGGGATAGAACGGCCTGATTCTCTTCTTAAACGATGGCGGCGTCGATACGTCGTCCATGCTTAGGACGGCCTTGTCCAGCGTGAACGCGACGACGACCCGGATACGCATGGGCACTTCCTTGCCGTCCTTTTTGCCGGGCTTGAAAACAAACTTCCCGGCGGCTGCCATGGCGTTGTCGTTAAAGCCCTCGTTGGCGGATTCGACCACCTTGGAATCCGTGACCTTGCCTTTATCGTCAATGCGGATTTCCAAAAGGACATTGCCCTCTTTCTTGTCCTTGAAAAGGGCCAGCGGATACATCGGGACGTATGGGCAAACCAGCGTTGGGGGACTTATAACAGGGGCCTTTTCACTGGCCGCTTCCTGATCGGCCCACGCGTAAAACGGGATGGCTGCCAGCAAAGACAGCGCGAGGCAATGCTTTAACTTCATGAGTGGGAGTATTATGTGGTAGAACGGGATTTGCCGTCCGAATACCGCCATCATAGGGCGCGTCCTTAGCGAGAAGGGCGGGCCGAAACGATACCGGACTCAGATCGCCATACCGCCAATTTGTATAAAAACACACCCGGAAACAAGAAGTTATTGCGATTTCTGCCGCCGTCGGGCCGCGCGGGCGCGGCTAGCGATCGCAGTCGCCCATGACGAAGTCGATGCTTCCGAGCACAATCGGGATGTCCGGGACCATCAGCCCAACCATGATCTTGGGCAGGATGGACAGCATCGAGAAGCTCGGGCCGTGGATGCGCAGGCGGTAAGGCACTCCCCCGCCCTTGCTGACTATGAAGAACGCCTGCCGTCCCTTGGGGTTTTCCGCCTCGAAGAACACTTCGCCTTCGGGCATTTGCGGCCCTTCGGTCACTATCATGAAGTTCTGTATAAGCTCCTCCATGCTGCTCAGGACCTTGTCCTTTTCAGGGCGGAATATCTTTCTTGCCTGATCGTTGTACCACAGGCCTTCCGGCATCCTGTTCACGGCCTGACGGATGATGCGTATGCTCTGGCGCACCTCCTCGACGCGCACGAGCCAGCGGTCGTAGCTGTCTCCCGCGATGCCTACCGGAACGTCGAAGTCATAGTTCTCGTAACCCAGATACGGGCGGTCCTTGCGCAGATCGGCGGGAATCCCGCTGGCGCGGAGGTTCGGGCCGGACATGCCGTAGCCGATCGCGTCCTCCTTGCTGATGACGCCCACGCCGACCACGCGGTCGTAAAATATCCGGTTGCGCGTAAGGAGCTTGTCGCACTCTTCGTTGGTGCGCCCGATGTCGTCGCACACCTTCAGCACCCTGCCCAGCCAGCCGTCGGGGATGTCCCGCATCAGGCCGCCGACGCGGGTGTAGTTGGTCGTGAAGCGCGCGCCGCAAAGCTCCTCCATCAGAGAGTATAACTTTTCGCGCTCCGTAAAAGTGTACATGAACACGGTTAAGGCTCCTGCGTCCATGCCGAAGCAGCCGATGCCGATCAGGTGGCTCTGCAGGCGGGCCAGTTCGCAGCAGATCACGCGGATTGCCTGACAGCGCGGCGGCAGTTCGAGGTTGGCCAGCTTTTCAACGGCCATGACGAAGGTCACGTTGTTGTGTATCGGGCCTATGTAGTCCAGCCGGTCCGTGTAAGGCACGAACTGGTTGTAGGTCATGTTCTCGGCTATCTTTTCCTCGCCCCGGTGCAGGTAGCCGATGACGGGGTCGCACTTGGTGATGATCTCGCCGTCCAGCTCCAGCTTCAGGCGCAGCACGCCGTGGGTGGCCGGGTGGCTGGGACCGATGTTCAAAGTCATCGTCTCGCCGTGGAGATGCTCCTGATACGACGCGCTTCTGGATGCGGCGTCGCCGATTGAAATGTCTCGTGTCTGTTTGGACATCGTCTGCCTAGTTGAGAGAAATGGTTGGAGGCTGCAGGCTTGGCAGCGCGGGATTGTCGCCCTGAAGCATGGACGCGAACTGCGAAAGCTCCACGTCCGTGATGGCTCCGACGCGGCGCAGCCAGTTGTACTTGCTGATTTCGGCCTTCTTGTGGTTCTCGTGGTCGAGGTGGAGATACTTCGCGCGCAGCGTGGTCACGCGGCGACTGTTCAGTTCCGACAGGATCTCGTCGCGCTTGGGCCCGTCGATGATGCAGATGCGTCCGCTGTCCGAGCGCAGGATTGTGAACGCCGCCTTGCGCCAGAAATAGTTGAAAAAGCTGTATCCGCTCATCAGGAGGAACGACGCTGGCAAAGCCCATGCCGCAGGCGAGGGATCCTTCAGGCACGACAGCGCGGTGACAAGGCAGAGCAGCGTCCAGATCGCTCCGAGCTGGAGCAGGTGGATGTTCTTTTCCACAACGTGGGACTGGGCGGGGTCGATCTGCTCGAAGCTCGCCTTGAAGCGGCTCTCGCCGTTCGCGTCCCTGATTTCGTAATCCACCCCGTTCCTGTCTATGCTTATGCGCACGCGACGCCCGCCGCGCTTCTGCTGGAAGCGGATGCCTTCAGCTTCGGATGATTGATCCCAGGGCTGCTTGTGCGTCGGTGACATGATGGATTTTGAAGAGGAAGCGGGATGCCGCCCTTATTCTGAAGGCTTGGGCTTTTTTTCGTTCCAGGACTCGTCCCGGGCGCGGGGTTCGGCCTCGCTCATGGTGTTCCCGCAGCTTGCGCGGAACGGTCCGCCGGCCATCGGGGCCGCCATCGTGTTGCCGCCCAGTATTTCCTCCGCAATCGGGTCTTCGTCGGGCAGCGGAGCTTCCAGCCCGGCGAGGGGAAAGTCCTTGCGCATCGGATGGAAGGGATAGTTGTCCCACATCAGGATGCGGCGCAGGTCGGGATGCCCGGCGAAGCTGATGCCGAACATGTCGAAGACCTCGCGCTCCAGCCAGTTCGCGCCTGACCACAGGGAGCAGAGCGAGGGCATCTGCGGCTCCACGGAGCTGACGCAGTCAACCGCAACGCGGAGATACTCGTGCCTGTCCAGAGAATACAGGTGGTAGAAAACGGTGAAACGGGGACTCGCTTCCAGCCCCCAGTCCAGCGCGGTCAGATCGGACAGTATCCGGTAGGCGAAATCGTCGCGCAGGCCGCGCATCAGCGCGACGATGCGTCCGGGGGGACAGTTGAAAGCCGCGCAGTCCCCGGAGGGACGCTCGCTCAACCAAGGGAATGCTTCTTTGATGGAAGCGGTATGCGTTGTGTCTTGCATCGCTACTTCAGGATGGAGTCTAGCTTGTCATTGGCCCCGTGCGAAAGGAAAAACGGCAGTCAGGGCCATGTCTTGCCCAGCAAAATACTGTCGGAAGCTCCGGGGCGGGCTTGTGGATGATTATTATCACCGTATTGCTTCGTGGATGGCCACGCTTGAAAAGAAACGCGGCATGGCGCGGACGGACGAAAACCCGGCCTCGCACATCTCCAGCGCTAGCTCTTCCCTTCCGGGGAAGGCCTCGACGGTCCCGGCCAGATAGTCGTAGGCGTCCTTGCTGCCCGTGAGCGCACGCGCCAGCGGCGGGACCACATGGTTGAGGTAAAAGAAGTACGGGCGGCTGATCCAGCGGTACGGCTGGCTGAACTCAAGGCAGTAGAGCGCGCCGCCGGGCCGCAGAACGCGCCGCATCTCGGCCAGCCCTTTCGCGCGGTCCTCGAAGTTGCGCAGGCCCCATGCGATCGTCAGCACGTCCACGCTGGCGTCGTCAAGATCGAGGGCCATGCAGTCCCCCCGCGCAAAACGGATGTTCCCCGCCCAGGGACGGGCGGCCTGCTTGAGACGGGCCTGTTCCAGCATCGGTTCGCAGAAGTCCAGCCCGCTCACGGACGTCTCGTCTGGCAGCCTGCGGCGCAGCGCGAAGGCGAGGTCCCCGCTTCCCGTGGCAAGGTCAACCACGACCTTTGGGCTGCGGGCGCGCACAAGACGCACCACCTCGCGCCGCCAGCGCAGGTCCTGACCGCAGGAAATCACCCTGTTGGTCAGGTCGTAACGGCTGGCGATGGCGGAGAATATGCCCCTTACCCTGTCTGATTCAGGCATCGGTCGCGCGCCTTGTTACAGTTCGCTTTCCTCGTCATCCGCAGCCTGATCGCGGTTGATCTGGCGCATCTTCTTCTTGATTTCGTCCAAGGGAACCTTGCCTCCGGTGCGCAGGACATAGACCGGCTCCTTGGTCTTGATCCAGACGCCCTGCTCCTTGGTGATTCTGCCGGAGACGTTCTCGCACACCTCGGCGATGGTCTTGACCGGCAGACGCCTGCCCTTGGGCGTGATGTTGTACTCGTAGGCGGAGCGGACAAGACGCTCCTCCGCCGCGTAGGGACTGTCGTCTTCCGGGATCTGAAGCACCCAGCCGACCATGTCCTTGCCCTCCAGCGCGCCGTTGGGGTCCGACACCATGAACACGAACTGCTTCTTCACCGGCGGCGGCTTCTCCTCCTCAAGCGCGGATTCCACCTCGGAATTGATATCCTCGATGATCTGGGAGACCAGCCGGATATCCAGCTCGTTGCGCTGCAGGATCATTTTCACAAGTTCAAGATCTACTTTGGGCATGTTCGCTAGAGCATATACCGCAAAGGCTTTTGGCAAGATAGCTCATGCCCTTGGAAAGCTTTTCTTTACTTACCCGCAATGCCAGCCAATATTTATAGATGAAAACCAAGCCTCTGGTTTCACTCCCCCGCAACGCAGAGGAAGGTTTTCGCCAACAAGAATGCTTCCTCCAGAATCACACCCGCACTGGGCAAAACTGGTGAGTGGCGAGATGCAGTATTGTTTCACGCAGGCCGGAGCCGGGCTGCTTCTCCACCAACTCCGCACCAGATATGCAGAGGACGGATCGGAATCGGTCATGGCCGTCTGCGTGCGCGAACTCAGGGACCACTTCACGCGGTACGAAGCTGTATTGGGCAAGGATATCGAACAACTGTTCCGGCAATGATCCACCGACTGGAAGAAACCGCCGAGATGATCAGAAGCGGGACTCCACTGCTCATCTCGGGCAGCGCCGAAATGATGAGCCGCCTGCCCAAGGGCAACTGGATTGGCGGCACGACGCCGTACCTGCTCACGGACAAGGGCGGCATATCGACCAAGGACTATCTCTTGGTGACGCCCCTGCCCGCTCAGGCCCGCATGATCTGCATCCAGCGTTACGGCGTCGGCGGTCTGCACCTGCTCCCGCAGGATGTGCCCGGCAACGGCTTCAGCGTCGTGATCATGCCCGCCGGAACAATGGTGCACCAAAACTTCGCCAAGGAAGCGCCAAGCTATCCCGGCATATACACGAAGGCCCTGACGGGCTGGGTCTGCGGCCCCAGCGGCGGGCGCTTCGGCGGACGCCCGCAGGTGTTCTACGGCCCTGCCGCGCATCCGATCGAGGACGAAGCCGTGGCGATACACATGGAACTGCCGGACGACGAGGTGGCGTCCGTGGAGATTATCAACGTTTACGAACCCGGAACCGGTCCGTCGATCAAGTTCCCCGGCGATGGATTCACGACCACGCACGCGATAATCGACGGGCAGACCGTTCTGTTTTCCGAATACATCGACAAGCGCAAGGAGGACGTCGGTTTGCCCCTTGTGGCAAATTACTGCGGCACGCTAATCAACGTGGGCATTCTTCACTACGACATGGCAACCGCTCAGGTGACGTTCTACGGGCCAGTGTTCCGCAACGTGGAATACCGCTTTGCCAAGCCGATGGACGACATGAAGGAACGCATCCGCGCCGCCATGCCCAAGGACGGGACCGTGCCGGTGTTCAACTGCATCTGCGTGTCCAACTACACGAACGGAGGGCTGGAGGACTTCGATCCCGGCGCGTTCTCCGGCCCGATCGCATTCGGCGAAATCGCGCATCAGGTTGTCAACCAGACGATCACCTACATGCGAATCCTGAAGAAGCCGACGATCTGACGCAGGCCCGCCGCGCTTCGCTTCAGCCGCCCAGATACACCCGCCTCGCGTTCCCGGACATGACGGACCCGGCGCAGTCCTCCGGCAGGCAGCGTCGCGCTTCATCCGCGAGCATCGAGAAATCCGGCTCATTCTGACGGGCCGGATAAACGCGCAGCGGATAGTCGCTGCCGAAAAGAATCCTGTCCGCCCCGGCCATGTCCACGGCGTTCGCCCACACGCGGCTGTCGTACAGCAGGGGGCTGGCGGCTGTGTCGAAATGCACGTTGGCAAGCGAGCCTCGCGTCCAGCGGTTCATCATGAAGAAGGGCAGCCCGCCGCCCCAGTGCGCCAGAACGATCTTCAGCGCCGGGAAGCGAACGGCCATGTTCACGTAATCCATCAGCGGGGTTTCTACCCTGCCCTTGTAGGCGCGGCCAACGGGTTCGGTGGCGTGGAAGCAGACGGGGAGCTTTCTTTCGACGCACAGCGCGGCGATTTCCGCCCACGCCTCGCCCTCAAGCGACCAGTCCTGAACCCAGGGATGAAGCTCCCCCACTCCGGCGCAGCCCTCGTCCAAGGCCCGGCGCAGGCCGTCCACCGCAGCCTTCCCCGCCCTTGGCTGCACGCTGGCCAAAGCAACGAAGCGATCCGGGTCTTCCTTCATCCAGCGAACATGCCAGCGGTTCTGCTCGTCGCAGCTTTCCTGATTCTCCCAGTACCAACCTTGCAGCACGGCGAGGTCCACCCCTGCAGCGTCCATGTCGCGCAGCATGCGGTCGCGGTCCGCCCAGCCTTGCAGGCCGCCGGGCGCGACAAGCGCGGCCCAGTAAGGCTCCTTGCGCGCGGCGGCCCACGCAGCAGGGTCCGCGATGACTTCGGGCGGATAGCGGTGGACGTGACTGTCGATTATGCCGGACATTGTGTTCGGAGAATGCGCGCATTATGACGTCTGGCGGCGCGGGATTAAAGAACAACCTTCTAGCTTGATCCCGCAGCGTCCGGGTTTCAGCGTTGCACGCTACCGGCATGACATGAACGGCGCGCCTTCAGAACTTACGAAAGTGACCTACCGATGGGACCTTGTCCGCGGGGGCCTGTTCGGCGTTCTGGACATGATCGTGCAGAGTTTCGCCATTCTCGTGGCCATACGCGTGTTTGACACGCCGGACATGGTCAAGCCCTTCGTCCCGGCGGCCTATTTCGTGGGCTACATGCTCACGCCCATGATTGTCTGGGGGGCGCGGCGGGCGGGCTGCCGCATGAGCATCTGCGTGGCGCTGTGCTATCTTCTGGGCGGGGCGATGCTCGGCGCGGCTTCGATCAGCACGGACAGGGACAC
>JBAZHO010000045.1:0-9629 GCA_041652375.1 Opitutales bacterium
TCGCACCCGCCGCGAGGCGGGACCTCGGCCCGCAAGGGCTGCGGTAGATAAATGAGTGCACCCTGCCGCAAGGCAGGGCAACAGAATCCGGCTTACTCACCCTGAGAACCACCTTCATCATGCATAAGCGGCGGAAGAGGACTGCCATTTTCTCACGGCAGGCCCTTGCGGACTTGCCCGCCGGGCGGCAATACGCAATCATCCCTGAAAGATGAGAACCGGATTCATTCTGACCACGGCCCTGTCTCTGCTCGCCGCGACGGGCCTGAACGCGGACGCCCTGCGGGTGAAGGTTAGCGACCTTCTGATCAACCCCGTCAAGGGCATACTGACAAGCTGCGCGACCGCCGACCCGGCCAACGCCTTTGAAGGAAGCATCAGCGCGCTGGCCGAGGTGCGTGACGGCACTGCTGATCTGGCTCTGGTGGCCGTGCCCGACGGCGAAACGCCGCCCGACGACATGGTGTGCATCCCCTTCGCTTTCGACGTGGCCACTGTCGTCGTGAACAACGGCAACCCCATCAAACAAATCACCCTGCGCACGCTCGCCTCGGCATTCGCCAGATCCGGCGGCGCGGACAAATGGGGAAGCCTCGGCCTGAAGGACGTGTGGGCGGAACGCAGCATCGCGGCCTACATCCCGGAATCCTCCAGCGGCGTCACGCTGGACCTTTTCCGCAGCATGACCATCAAGAACGGCTCCTTCCGCGACGGGCTGAACGTGTGGACCAGTCGGGACCAGCTTGAACACATCGTGCGCGAGCAGGCGCAATGCCTTGTGATCCTGCGCGGCATAGACGTTCCCAACGGCGGCAGGGCACTGCTGGTGTCCGAAACCGACGGTCAGGAAATCTTCCCATACCCACCCACGGAATCGAGCGTGTTCTACGGCGACTACCCGCTGCGCCTACCCTTCTACATCGTGTTCCGCAAAGACGCCTCCCAGCAGGTGAAAGACTTTGCGGCGCTCATGCTCTCCGACGAAACCGCCAAGACACTCTCCGCCGCAGGCCTCGTCCCAGCCCCGAAGAGCGAGCGCGACATAGGCCTGCACATCAAGTAAGCAGGGAGCGGCGTCCCTCAAATATCTTGAGTAATTCAATCCTGAATTCTGTCATCCTTGATAGCGTTTTTCAAAAATCCGCCGAAATTGCAGACTAAGAGTTTATCCGCAGATTACGCGGATTACATGGATTAGAAGAAACGCGGAGAAGAATTTTTGAGCCACAGATTGGCAGGGATTTACGCAGATTGTTGAAAAAGAAGATGTTCTGATTTTCCAATCCCTTTTTTATCCCTGCTTATCTGTGGATAAAATTCTGGGTTTGATTTCGGTTTTCTTTTGGAAATCGGCCTATTCGCCGTTCAGGACGCCTTCGGCTAACAGGAACTGCTCGTCGGTCAGCGCGGCGAAGGCCCGGTTGTGCGTCACCAGAACGAGGCTCGCCCCTTCCTGAGCGCAGATGGCCGTAAGCATTTCCATCACCACGCCTCCGCTGTGCTCGTCGAGGTTGCCCGTTGGCTCGTCGGCCAGCATCACCTTGGGATGGTTCATCAGCGCGCGGGCCACTGACACGCGCTGGCGCTCGCCGCCGGAGAGCGTGAGGGGGCTTGAGCGCATGCGCTCCTTCAGGCCCACCTTTTCGAGCAGGTCGGCGGCGCGGGCCTTGTCCGCCTTCAGTCCGGCCACCCTCGCGGCCAGCAGCACGTTGCCCAGAGCGTCCAGTTCCGGGACCAGATAATAGGACTGGAACACCATGCCGATAAGGCGTCCGCGGGCGCGCGCAAGGCTGGAGGCGCGGACTTTTTCCACCGCTCTTTCCTGCCACCATAGCCGCCCGGCGTCCGGCGTCTCGATGCGCGAGAGCAGGTTGAGCAGCGTCGTCTTGCCGCAGCCGGACTCTCCCCTGATGCTCAGGCTGCGCCCGGAGCGCACCGACAGCGACACGTCGCGCAGCACGGGAATGCTGCCCGTGCCGCTGATGAAACTCTTGGCGAGCCCCTCGGCCCGCAGAACGATTTCGGCTTGTGTGCTCATCATTCGCTGCGCAGGGCTTCGGCGGGTTTCATGTATGCGGCGCGAAGGGCCGGTATCAGCCCCGCGAGCGTCGAAATAATAAGTGTGGCCACGCTTATGAACCAGAAGTCGTGCGGGTCGTAATACACGGGAAGCTGTGTGAACTGGTAGAACTGTTCCAGCGCGGCGCGGCTCTGGGTGATGCGGGCCAGAAAGTCTATCACGGGGTTGCGGTAGTGCAGGGCCAGCACGGCCAGAACGCTGCCTAGGCCGACGCCGATCAGGCCAATGAAAAAGCCCTGAAAGCAGTAAAGAAGGGCCAGATGCCTCGGGCGCGCGCCCATCGCCTCCAGAAGGCCGATTTCCCGCGTCTTGCGCAGCACGGTGAGAAGCTGCGCGACGGCGATGGCGAACGCGGCCACCAGTATTATGAACAGAAGCAGGAAGAGCATCATGTTCTTCTCAAAAGCCAGCACCCAGAGAAAGTCGCGGTTCAGGTCCATCCACGTCTGTGCGTAGGCCCGGCCCGGCAGTTCGGCGTTCAGCGCCGTCACCAGCCCGAAGGCCACCTCGTCGTCGTCCTGCTTCAGGCGGACGGACACGCCGTGTATGCCGTCGCCCAGTTCGTAGAGGTCCTGCATCAGCGGCAAAGTGCATACGACGGTGTTGGAGTCGAAAGGCGTCCAGCCGGTCTCGTAGATGCCGCATACGCGAAGCTGGCGCGGAAGCATGACCTCGTCCGCCTTCAGCTTCTCGATCATCAGCGGCGTGTAAACATCCACCATCGAACCGGTCCACGCAGAGAGTTTTTCCGCCAGACGCGAACTCAGGAGCACGGAATCGTCGTCCATGGCCTCAATGCTCCCGGCGATGAGCATCTGCGAGAATGGAACAACCTGTTCCTTCTGCGAAAAGTCTATGCCCATTATGAAGGGAAAGGCCGGATGCTGACCACTTGTGAGCATGACCACGCCCTGCGCGTAGGGCACGGCGGCGGCCACCTCGTCATGAGCGCGGATGATGGTCAGCAGCTCTCGCTGGTTGTGCAGCACGGAGCCGCCCGCGCGCACGTCCACCTGCCCGCTGGTCAGGACCATCTTGCTCCTGTGCTCGTGGTCAAAGCCTCCCATGACGCTTTGCACGATCACGAGGATCATCACACCCAGCGTCACGCCCAGCGCCGACACGAGGAAAAAGAAAGAAGGCCGATGCTTCCCCGCAGGGAAGAGTTGTCGGATTGCAAGTTGCAGGTACCAGGGCATGGGCGGAGCTATGCGGCATTGTGAGCAAAGCGGACGCGCTGCGCAAGCGCGACGGCACGCTCAAGGCGCAACCCGGGCATTATCACTCTTGCAAATCATGCCGTTCGGTTGTTACCTAACGCCTGCCGTGTCTCCGGTAGAAAGCGCCCAAAGACCTGTTCGGATACTCGTCATAGACGATGACACAGCAACGATCGAGTTGCTGGACGCCGTGTTATGGCAGAACGGATACGCGCCCATGACCGCGCGCAACACCGCCTACGCGCGGGAACTCATCCTGAACGACGGGCCGGACAGCTTCGCCTGCGCGCTGATAGGCAGGGACATCGCAGGCAGGTCGGGGCTGGAGATCGCCGCGTGGATAGCCTTGCGCGACGCCTGCCTGTCCCGCGTGCTGATGGTCGGGAACAGCGACGAGGAACTGATGCTGCGCGCCCTGCGCATGGGCATGTGCAACGTTCTGCGCAAGCCCATCGACAAAAAGGAACTTATGTTCTGCGTGGGCGGCGCGGTGGCGGACACCCTGCGCAAACGCGGGCAGATTCGCGCCACGATGGAGGCCCACGAAGCCACGCGCATCCACCACCGCATGGTTCCCGACGGGCATCCGGTGCTGCCGGCCTCCTTCGCGCCCGGATTTGACAGACAGCTTGAATCCATATTCTTCCCGGTCATGGAGGCCGGGGGAGACTTCTTCACCTGTCACCTGATCGACGACCAGCGCCTGCTGCTGATAACGGGCGACGTGTCCGGGCACGACATGAAGGCCGGTTTCATATCCGCGTACTTCATGGGCATCTGCCGGGGCATGCTGGCAAGAGACGCCACGCCGGACCAGATCTGCCAGCACTTCCACCAGTTCCTGCTGCACGAGTGGAACGACCGGCGCGAACCTTGGGACATCATCACATCCCTCGGCGTGTGTTTCCTGCTGATAGACTTTGGAAACAGGCTGCTGCACTGTTCCTCGAACGGCTTCCCCTCGCCCATCATGCTGGATGAGTGGATGGAAAGAACCGAGCTTGGGACGGACGCTCCGCCCCTCGGCTGGTTCGACGTGCCGACGGCCCCTTCCAAGACCACGCCGCTGCCGGACTGCGGAACGCTGATAATGTTCAGCGACGGCATGACGGACCTTTGCGGCGATGGCTGCTGCTGCCACTTCGGCACGGCGGACTCTCTGCTGGACACGATGCCGGGCCTGCTGAACTCCTCCCCTCTGCACAAGCAGATTGACGACGTGCTCGTGGTCCGCCTGAACTGGGCCGCGCGAAATGCCGGGAAAAACACGATGATCCGGGCCTTCTTCTGCTGCCGTTACGCCGGGGACCAGCACGAACGCATCGACGAATTGCAGGCCGTGTGCGACGAGGCCCTGAGGATCAAGCTGCCCGACCTGTGCCGCCGCCTGAGGCTTGGCATCCTGCTCTGCTGCCGCGAGGCGCTGCTCAACGCGATGCTTCACGGCTGCGAGGGCCGCGCGGATCGGAGCTGCTCAATGATCATGGCCTGCATCGGGAAGGACACCCTGCGCGTGTGCGTGTGCGACAACGGCAAGCCTTTCAACCTCGACCCGGACGCAAGCGACGGCGGGCACATACCTTTCGGTCTGCTCATCATCAAGGGCTTCACCAGCTCCTGCACACGAACCTTGCGAAATAACACCCTGTGCATGGACTTCAAACTCTCAAGCGACGAGACCGATCAAGCCGACCGGACTTAACCCTCTACTTAAACTCTACTCGACTGCCCGACATATTCTCCTATGAAAGCAGAAAAAGAAGACCTCACGCTGATATTGCATATGGAGGAAGACCTGACCTCCACCACCGTTGAGCACCTGCAGAAACTGTATCTCGCAGCCTTGGATAAACTCGTCCCCGTAGCCTGCGTGACGGCGAACATCACGCAAGTGGAGATGATAGACTCCCAAGGGTTGAATTTTCTGGTCGGCCTGCACCGGGACGCCTGCGCGAACGACCGGATGTTCAGGATTTGCGGGGCCTCCCCCATGAACCAGCGCCTGTTCGACATGGTCAACCTTGGCGAACACCTGCGCATGGACTGAACCCCGGCGGACCCCGCCAACGGGCCTCATAGTGGTTTCGATCAATATCTGGACACTCTCATAGCGCCAAAGGCGCGACATGAGATAGCCCGGGGTAAGTGCGAAGCACGCAACCCCGGGTAATGATAATAAAACGGAACAAGCGCTGAAGCGCGGCATAAACGGGCGATCATGCCGCGCTTGCAGCGCTTGGATAATATTGGGACGCATACCCCGGGTTCCGCTTCGCTCCACCCGGGGCTTTCTCATGGCGCGCCTACAGCGCTGCCAAAAGCGTCCACAAGTCAATTGGAACTACTTTAGTAAAACAGCATAGGGACGAGCAACAGCCAGACGCCGTAGGCGGCCAGAAGCCCGCCCAGCACGCGCGCGTGCGTGGGCCGCGCGCAGAACCATTCCGCCATATCCCGCGCCCGGTACGGGGCAGCCGCCATATACAGCGAGAAAACAATGCCGACGTACACCGCGCTCACCATGAACAGGCGGGCCGGAACTTCGTAGTGCCCGAAGGCCGCGCCAAGGCAGTGCCACGCGAGCAGCATGAATATCACGCATCCGGCGCGCACGCCCAGAAAGTCCGGCACGTAGAACCACGAGCCGATGGCCACGCCCAGAAACAGCACGAACAGCGGCACTTTGTAGTCGCCGAAGTCCGCCTGCCCCAGATTGATCACCACCCAGAGGAACCACGCGGAGGCGACGGCCAGCAGCACGGCGGCAACCCTGCGGTCGCGCAGTAACTTCAGGCCGCGCTGGAACGAGGCGTCCCCTTTCATCGTGAAAAGGGTCAGCCCCTTGGCCAGCATGATGAGGCCGACAATAATCGTGGCGAGGGTCATGGACATGCCTTACAGACAACGCCAAAAGCCCCGTCTCGAAAAGAGCAAAACGCGGTATCCGCGCACATTGTGCCGCTCATGAACGCACTCGCGCCCCGCGTCAGACGCGAAAATCATCTTGCGGCAGGTTTGCCTTCATAAGTCCGCCGTTTTTGAGCAATATGAGGCGCTATCACAACTTCCGCCCTCTCCTGCCCCGATTAAGAATGATTCCACCTTTCGTCAACGCCGTGGCCGTCGGTTTCGCCATCGCAGCCCCGGTCGGACCCGTGGGGCTGCTCTGCATCCGGCGCACGCTCCGGCACGGCATGTCCTACGGTCTGGCCTCCGGCGCGGGCGCGGCAACCGCCGACGCCACCTACGGCAGCATCGCCGCCTTCGGACTTACGATAATCTCCTCCGCCCTGATCCGCTGGACCGGGTGGATCGAACTGATCGGCGGCGCTCTGCTCTGCCTGATAGGCCTCTACTCGATGAGGCGGCACAAGGCGGACGGAACCGGAAACGTGGACCCCGGCAACCTGATGCGCGCGGGCTTCGGTCTGGCGGCCATGATAAGGGGCCTTGTAAGCGTATCGTAAGCCCGCTGTCGCGTTGACTCCGGGGCCGCGCGCGCCTTCAATAGCGCCTTTGCCATTCCAGAAATCCGCTTAATCCGCAACTGCCATGACCCAGAAGCAAATATCCGGCGAAGACGCCTTCCGTCTCTACGATACATACGGCTTCCCGCTCGACCTGACTCAGCTTCTCGCCGCAGAGCGCGGCCTGAGCGTGGACACGGACGGATTCAACGCCGAGATGGAGAAACAGCGTCAGCGCGCGCGCGCCGCGCACCGCTCCAGCGTGATTTCCGTGGCCGATGAGGGTGGCGCCGCCGAGGCCACGCCCTTCGTGGGCTACGAGCACGAGAACATGAGCGACTTCGCCGCCGAAGTGGTGGAGATCGGCCAGAGCGGGGACCAGTCCTTCATCATTTTCAACCAGTCGCCCTTCTACGCCGAAATGGGCGGGCAGATGGGCGATCAGGGCCTTGTGCGCACCATGGACGGCTGGCAGGACAGGGTGCTGAACACCGTCAAGGACAGCGCCGGGCGCATTCTGCACCTGCTGGAAAACCCCGCCCCGGAGGGCATGATCGGGCAGCTTGCGGCCCTGAGCGTGGACTTCAAGCGCCGCGCCGCCATCGAACGGCATCACACGGGAACCCACATCCTGCACTGGGCCTTGCGCAGCGTCCTTGGCCCGCACGTGCGGCAGGCAGGCTCGCTCGTAACCAACGAGAGGCTGCGTTTCGACTTTGCCCACTACGAGGCCGTGAGCGACTCCCAGCTCGCCCTCGTCGAGCGCATGTGCAACGAGCGCATACTGGCCAACGAGCCGGTCTGCTGGCTGGAATTCGACTACGAGAACAAGCCCGAAGGCGCAATGGCCTTCTTCGGCGACAAATACGGCAGTCAGGTGCGCGTCGTGGCCATCGGCGAGGACGTGAGCGGGGACCCGGACAGCTTTGAAGACGGCTGGAGCGTGGAACTTTGCGGCGGCACGCACGTCTGTGCCACGGGCGAGATCGGCCTGATGAAGATCGTGCAGGAAAGCGCCGTAAGCGCCGGAACGCGCCGCATCGAGGCCGTCTGCGGCGAGGCCGCCTACCGACTGGCCCGCGAACAGTTCGACCTTCTGCACCGCATCGCCGGGCGCATGTCCTGCAAGCCGGAGGAAATCGAGTCCCGTCTGGAAGCCCGCGCGGAGCACGAGCGCGAGATGGAGAAAAAGCTCAAGGAACTTGAGCGCATGCAGAGCGCCGCGCAGGCGGACCGGCTCGCCGCCGCCGCCGTGAAAAAGAAGGGCCTCAAACTGCTGGCCGCGCTTGTGGACTCCCCCAACCCCAACGCCATGCGCCAGCTAGCCGTGGACGTGCAGAACAAGCTGGGCGAAAACAGCGTCGTGGTGCTGGCATCCTGCGCGGGGGCCAAGGGCAGCCTGCTCGCCCTGTGCGGAGCGGACGCGATCAAGACCGGCCACAAAGCCGGGTCCATCGTCAGCGAACTGACCGGAAAACTTGGCGGACGCGGCGGAGGCAAACCGGACTACGCGATGGGCGGCTTCAGCGACACGACATCCGTGGCGCAAGTCCTCAAAGAGTTTCTGAAAGCGTAGGAACACCCCGCCCGGAAAATATTTTGGCGATGTTCATAAGTCTGCCGATGTATAGAGACATCATTAGAATGTGGCCGTCCGCAGAATGAAACTCTCTTATCCCTCCCCCTCTCTCATTCTCATCGCCCTCGCATGCGTGACGCATCAGACGCTCAGGGCGGAAAACTACGCCCTGTTGTTCAGCGGCGGATATGACAGTTACAACAACTGGGACAGGTACTACGCCGAGACCAGCCGCATGTGGAATCTGCTGACCAACTACGGCGGCTACGCTGCGGACAATGTGTACGTGCTGTTTGCGGATGGCGATAATCCCTATCAGGACCAGCACAGCTCCGAGACTGAAGAGTATTCCGACTCCGACTGGTCAATGGTGTCGGATGCCGGCGGTGTAATAAGACCCGCCACCCGTTTAGACTTCATCGGCACGGTTCAGGAGATCGGCGATCGCATGGCGAGTGGTGAAGACAGCTTCTACTTCTGGTCCTTCGACCACGGCGCGCAAGATGATGATCCTGCTCAAGGATCGGGCGCACTTGTAGCATGGAACATGGACCCCGTACTCGGAGTGTATGAAACCAGCTGGGACGATGTATTGATCAAAACCAGCGAAATCAGCGCGTTGCTCGATCCCATCACCTCCATGAATCCCCTATGGGAAGCCTATGTGATGACACAGTGCTATGCTGGCGATTTTCTCTACGGGCTGGGTATAACGGAAACCGACACCAACCGCTTCTTTGCCTATGCTGCGGCATGGGATGAAGAATCCTACGATCATGCATTCGCGGATGCTTGGGCCGACGGGCTTGAACTAGGGCTGACGACGACACAGGCGCTTGGAGCCTACGCGGTGCATAACGACATTTACGGCGAATATCAGGGAGAATACTGGGAAACCCCCGGCTATATCGGCGGGAATTTCGTCATGAGTAGCATACCCGAACCTTCGGCCATCTGGTTCGGTGCAGGGGCCGGACTGGCACTGGCATTCATGCGCAGAAAACGCTCCTGAAGCCGGGACCGGTAGTCGGTTAGAGCGTACCCCAAGAGTTTCCCGAAATAGAAAACAAAGAATTTTCATCCACAGATTCTCACAGATTTACACAGATTAAAATCAGAACTCTTTGCTCCTTATAGTGGTTTCGATCAACATGTGGACATTCTGAGCGCTGTAGGCGCGACATGAGATAGCCTAGGGTAAGTGCGTAGCACGCAACCCTAGGTAATGATAATAAAACGGAACAAGCGCTGTAAGGGCGGCATAAGCGTGCAATCATGCCGCG
>JBAZHO010000046.1:0-9620 GCA_041652375.1 Opitutales bacterium
GGTCTTGCAGGGGGTTCCGCCGCTGCGGGTTGCGGTTCCGGGGGATTCGGCTGCAGAGGAGGTTTCGTCGCAGCCATTGGCGCGGGAGCGGCTGGAGCCGTCGCATCCGCGCTCTGGGTCTGTACCGGCCTCAGGGCCAGCCGCAGGCCGTAAGAGTTGTCGCGGATGCCGGGCATGGCGTTGTTGCGGTAGGCGCTGCGACAGTGCCAAGCCCCGTAGAACCAGCAACCGCCTCTGGCGATCCGGTAGGTTCCCGATTCCGGCCCCAAGGGATCATCCACGGCATCGCGCGGATACGGGCCGTACCAGTCATGACACCACTCCCAGACGTTGCCGTGCATGTCGTACAGGCCCCACGCGTTGGGTTTGTAGCTGCCCACGGGCGTCGTCCTCTCAAGAAACACCCCGTCGGGACCGCCTCCCATCGGATAGTTGCCGTCGAAATTCGCCATCGAGGAGTCCATGCCGTCCCCGTAATTGAAAGCCGTCGTCGTGCCCGCGCGGCACGCGTATTCCCACTGCGCCTCCGTGGGCAACGAATACTCGTAACCGTCCGGCAGCCGCCTCGCAGCGCGTTCGATCTCCGTCAGTTTGGCGCAGAACGCCATCGCGTCCTCCCACGACACCTGATCCACCGGGGCGTTTTCCCCCATACCCTTGAACTGACTCGGGTTGTCCCCCATCACGAATTCCCACTGTCCCTGCGTCACTTCATACTTACCCAGCCAGAACCCTCTCTTGAACGTGACGCGGTGTTGTAGGCCTTCGTCAATGTCGCGCTTGGGCTCGTTCGGCGGCGAACCCATGACGAAACGCCCGCTGTCGATCCACTTCATTTCGATTTCGCAGTCGGGAACCGTCCAGTCTTCACCAGACATGGCACCGCTGATTTTCTCCAGAACGCACGCAAGGCGCAGCGTCTGCCCGGCAGTCAAGTCCCCTGACACTCCAGACGCTTTGAAGTCATCATGGATGACAGTGAACTCATATGAACCCGGAACAGCTTCCGCGATAATCAGCGGAGTCACTCCGATAGAGTCCCCGTTCTCATCTATCACTCCCGCGCCCAGAGGGTCCGAAATCACCTCGATGCGCCCGGACTCAAACTTGCCCACCGCGTCCACGCTCCGGTCTGCCAACACCGTGACGCTCTGCCGCACCACGGGCCAGCCAGCGTGGCTGAACTCCACCGAGTATTCCCCGGGGGGCAGGTCCGCAAGCGTGGCGGGCACTGTCCCATCCCAAACAGGCAGGACCTTGAGGTTCGGACCATACACGAATTCCCACGTAACCCCGGAAAGGTTGCTCGAAAACGATATGGCTCCGGATTTGAACTCGCTGTGGACCTTGGCCGTCTTCCCGGCTTCCACGCGCACGTTTTCGCGGACGGGATACCAGCCGGCGCGGCGGAACTCCACCAAGTAGTCGCCCGTGGGCACTTTCTCCAAAAGCTTGGGCGTGTTGCCGGTCATGGCAGGCGGCTGCGGCCCTTGGGGCGAATCCATGATTTCCCATTCCAAGTCCACGGGCGCGCTGTCCAAAAGCATGGAGCCAATGGAACGGCGCAGCGAAAACATCGGCATTTCCAGATACCTGTCAGGCTCGATCAAAACCTTGGTTTCGACGGTATCGTATCCTTCAAGACTGATCGTGACGGGATATTCGCGCGGGGCCAGTTCGCTGAAAATTGATGGCGTGTTCCTGACCCCCGCCGCGCCCACGCGCACCTCTGCGCCGGGCGGATCGCTTTTCACGATCAGCCCGCCCGGAAGCAGGACTGTGGCCGGGACCGGAGCTTCCGGCGACGTTGGCTTAACGGGCTTTGCCGCAGGAACCTCCTGAACGGTCGCGGGCTTCACATCCGGCTGCGCGGGCTTGTTTAGGAACAGCAGCGCCCCGCCGCTCGCAATGCACAGCAAAGCCGCCGCGCCGAACAAGGCGGGCAGGAAGCTGCGCCTGCGCTTTGGCATCGGCAGGGCGGCAGCGGCGGCGTTCGCGTTCTGGAAGCGGTCGGAAGACTCGATCTCCATGCACCTGCCCACCCACGCGTCCCACTTCGGGCTGATGCCGGGCGCGATTTTCGAGGGAGGCTTTGCCATGCCAAGCGGCTTCTTGCCCGTCAGCATCTGGTAAGCCATCACGCCCACGGCATAGATGTCGCTGCGGGCGTCCGCGCTCTGCCCGCCGCGCACTTCCGGGCTCATGTAGTCCAGAGTGCCGACGAACGCCGCCGCGTCCCCGTTGGCGGAGGTGCGTCTCGCGGTCCGTCCTCCCTGCGACGTGGAGTCCAGAAGGGTCGCGTCCGGGTCCGCAGGAGGATTGAGGCTTTTCGCCCGTCCGTAGCCCGCGAGCTGGCTTGCGACGATGCTGCGCTGCACGATGCTTTGCATGTATTCGTCGCCAGCGACCAGAGCCAGACCGAAGTCGCTGATCTTGCAGCTACCGTCGGAGTTCAGAAGGATGTTGGCGGGTTTGAGGTCGCGGTGGACGACGTTCTTCTCATGCGCGTAGGACAGGCCCGAAAGTATCTGGGCCAGTATTGTCCGCGTCTCCCCTTCCGACAGTCTGCCGCCGCTTGCGGACAGGCGTTCCTCCAAACTGCCGCCGTCCACGTACTGCATCGCAAGGAAATGCCGCCCTCCGTCCTCCCCGGCGTTGTGAACGCGGACGATGTTCGGATGATCGAGCATGGCAAGCGCCCTGCCCTCGCTGGCGAAACGGCGCTCGAAGTCGGCGGACTGAGTCAGAGCCGCGGGAAGGACTTTCAGCGCGTAACGCTGGTCCAGCCGGACCTGCCGCGCGAGATACACCTCGCCCATCGCGCCCGCGCCGAGCTGCCGTTCGATCTCGTAGTCGCCCAAGCGGAATCCGGCAGCAAGCTCCGCAGGGCGCTCCTGTCCTGATGGGCCGAGAATCGTTTCGTCGTCGGAGATGCTCATGGAAGAGACATAAACAAAGCCTGTATCCGTTATACGCCAATCACATACTAAGCAAAGCCCAAAGCGGGGCAAAATGTGCCCGAGCCTTCTTCCTTGAAAAGCGGCGGGCCGCCGCTACGTTGGGAAGGTCCCCCCTCCACGCAACGCACAGCCCACTGATGCGCGACTACTTCATCCGCAGATTTCTGCTCATCCCTCCCACCCTGATCGGCATAACGGTACTGGTGTTCTGGGTTGCCCGCGTCATGCCCGGCGGCCCTCTGGAACAGGTGCTGATGCAGGCCAGAACGATGCAGCAGGAGATGGGCGCCACCCAGCACCAGACACAGCGCATGGGGCAAGGCTCGAACATCACCCCTCAGCAGCGCCAGCAGCTCGCGGCCCTCTACGGTTACGACAAGCCCTGGTACATCGCCTACGCGGACTGGCTGGGCGATCTGGCGCGAGGAGACCTCGGCAAGTCCTTCCGCTATCAGGTTCCCGTGTGGAGCATGATCAAACGCTGCATGCCCATTTCCATATACTACGGGCTGGTGACACTGTTTTTGACCTACGGGGTCTGCATCCCGCTGGGCATCGTGAAGGCCATCAAACATCGAACATGGATGGACACCGGCAGTTCCGTGCTCGTCTTCGCGGGCTACGCCATACCGGGCTACGTGCTCGGGGCGCTGCTCCTGCTGTATTTCGCCTTTGACCTTGGCTGGTTTCCGCAGCGCGGCTTCATCGGGGAGGCTTACGAGGGCATGAGCTTCCTTCAGGCGATGCGCAGCCCCGACGTGTCTGCATGGGGCATGCTCTGGAGCGTGGTGCAACACTCCGTGCTGCCGCTGTGCTGCTACATGGTGGGCAGCTTCGCCGTGCTGACGATGCTCATGAAGAACAGCCTCATGGACAATCTGGCCGCCGACTACATGCGCACCGCCGTGGGCAAGGGCATGGACTTCCGCAAGGCCGTGGTGCGGCACGCCATGCGCAACTCGCTCATCCCGATAGCGACCGGCTTCGGCAACAATATTTCACTGTTCCTGACCGGCTCCTTCCTCATAGAAAAAATATTCAACATCGACGGCTTCGGCCTGCTGGGCTTCAACAGCGTGGTCGATTACGACTACCCCGTGGTCATGGGCGTGCTCCTGCTCTCGTCCGTGCTGCTGCTGGTGGGCAACATACTCAGCGACATGCTCGTGGCCCTCGTCGATCCCCGGATACGCTTCAAGTAGCCATGCGCCTGAACCCGCTTACAGTCAAAAAGCTCCGGCGTTTCCGCTCCATACGGCGCGGCTACTGGTCGCTGATCATTCTGGGCGTCCTGTTCGTGCTGTCGCTGTCAGGGGAACTGCTCGTGAACAACCGCGCCCTGTTCATCAGCTATCAGGGGCACTGGCATTTCCCCGTCTTCCACTCCGGCATATACACAGGGGAGGACTTCGGCCTGCCCTACAAGAGCGAGGCGAAATACCGGGATCTCAAGGCGATTTTCCGTCAGCAGGACGCGGGCGACTTCGTCATTCTGCCAATCGTGCCCTACGGCCCGCTGGAGCAGGACTACCGCGCCGGAGAGTATCCGCCGCAACCGCCCTCGTTCAGGACGGGGCACTACCTTGGGACGGACACCCTCGCGCGCGACGTGCTGGCGCGGCTCTTCTACGGGTTCCGCGTGGCCATGCTCTTCTCGCTCGCCTTCGTGGCCATCAGCTTCGCCATCGGCATCGTCACCGGCTGCGCGATGGGCTACTTCGGCGGCATATCGGACCTTCTGGGCCAGCGATTCATGGAAATCTGGTCGAACATACCCTTTCTTTACCTTGTCATAATCATGCGCTCGCTGATGCCTGCGGGAGCGGGAACCTTCACGCGCATAAGCTCCCTGCTGCTCATAATGTGCGCCTTCTCGTGGGTGGGCATCGCGTATCTGATGCGCACGGCAACCTACCGGGAGAAGGTGCGCGAATACGTGGACGCAAGCCGCGTGCTGGGCGCTGGCACGTGGCGCATACTCTTCAAGCACATTCTGCCGAACACCGTGTCCATAGTCGTGACCTTCATCCCCTTCACCGCCGCCGGGGGCATCACCGCGCTCACGGCGCTGGACTTCCTTGGCTTCGGCCTGCCGCCGCCAACGCCTAGCTGGGGCGAGCTGCTGGAACAGGGCACGCAGCGCATGGACGCGCCGTGGATCATCACCTCCACCTTCGTCGCAATGGTGCTCGTCCTTACGCTCGTGGCCTTCGTGGGCGAGGCCGTCCGCGAAGCATACGACCCGCGCAAATTTTCCACTTACAAGTAAGCCCGTCTTCCATCATCACCATCGAGCCGCTTTCGACATGAAACCATACCTCAGCCTGTTTTCCGCCGCCGCCCTTTCCGGCGTGCTCGCCCTGTTGTTCTGCACGGGATGCTCCGGCGCGAAGGATGACGCCGCCAACGCCGCCGGGAATTCCCCGGAAGCCCTGTCGGCGGAAGAGCAGGCCGTCATCGACGCCTATTACGCGGGCAAGCCGGACTTCTTCACTTTCGCCACAATCGACGACCTGCCCAAAGACCTCGTATGGGAGGACGGTCACGAGGAAATGCCATTCGCAGACCCCCATGCCGTGCGCGGGGGCACGGTGCGCAGCTTCATGCTGTCGTGGCCGCCGACGCTGCGCTTCGTCGGGCCGGACGCCAACCACTCCATGCGCGGGGTGTTTCTGGACGAGAACAAGATGTCGCTCTGCGACCTGCATCCGATCACCCGGCGCTGGATTCCCGGCCTTGCGACGGCGTGGGCCGTGTCCAAGGACAAGCGCACGGTTTACTACCGCCTCGACCCGGACGCCACCTACTCCGACGGCGTGCCCGTGAATGCGGACGATTACCTTTACACGTTCTACTTCATGCAGTCGCCCTGCATAAACGCGCCTTGGTACAACAACTGGTACGGGGAGTCATATTCCAACATCACCAAGTACGACCAATACACCATTTCCGTCACCCTGCCGGAGGCCAAGCCCGACCCGGTTTACTACACGGCCCTTTCGCCCACGCCCGCGCATTTCTACCGCATTCTGAACGATAAGTTCGTCGAGGAATTCCAGTGGAAGTTCGAGCCGACGACGGGCCCTTGGGAACTGAAGCCGGAAAACATGAAACAGGGCGAATCAATCACCGTCACCCGCGTGAAGGACTGGTGGGCCAACGACAAGAAGTTCTACGCGCACCGCCACAATCCCGACAGGCGCAAGTTCACCCTCATCCGCGACTACCAGATGGCCTTCGAGGCCTTCAAGAAGGGCGATATAGACATGTTCGGCCTCACCCTGCCGGAGTTCTGGTACGACGGGACCGAGAACATCGAGGCCGTCAAGAAGGGCTGGATCAACCGCGCCGTTTACTACAACGACGTGCCGCAGGCCACCATCGGACTCTACCTCAACCGCGCAAATCCGCTGCTTGCGGACAAGCTCGTCCGGCAGGGCATCCAGTTCGCGTGCAACTGGAAGAAGGTTATGGACTTCCATTTTCGCGGCGACTACGCGCGCCTCAAGGGCGAGGTGGACGGCTTCGGAGACTTCGATCACCCCACGCTGCGCGCCCGCACCTTCGACCCCGACAAGGCCCGCGCCCTGTTCGCCGAGGCCGGCTTCGACAAGGCCGGGCCGGACGGCGTGCTGGTTGACGCTCATGGGCGTCGCCTAAGCTTCGCCGTCAGCATGGCCGCCTCTCCCAACACAAAGGTCGTGGAAATACTCAAGCAGGAGGCCCTGAGGGCGGGACTTGAGTTTGACCTAGACGTTCAGGACCCCACGACAAACTACAAAAAAACGCAGAGCAAGCAGCACGACATAGCCTTCATGGGCTGGAACGTGGGCCTGCCCTACCCGCGCTTCTGGGAAAATTACCACTCCGTCAACGCCTACGACGTGAACGGCAAGATCGCGGAACAGACAAACAACATGACCAGCACGGCGGACCCGGAGCTTGACGTCATGATCGACAAATACCGCGCGCTGGAAAACATCGGCGACATGGTAGCGCTGGCGCACCAGATCGAGGAATACCTCTACGACGAGGCATCCTTCGTTCCCGGCTACAAGATGCCCTTCTACCGCCTCGGCTACTGGGCGTGGATGAAGTTCCCTGAGGGCTTCGACGTGCCGCTGTCCGAAGGCCCGAGCCAGTATGGCCTATACTGGATAGACCAGAAGGAAAAGGACCGCGTCATGGAAGCCGTGAAGAACGGCACGGACCTCGGCGAAAAAACAGAGGTCTTCGGCCAGAAACCGGAGTAAAGCGTAACTCAATAATATCCCCAAATTATAAAAGAATTTTATCCACAGATGAGAAGGGATGAAACAGGGATTAATAATTCCAGAAGCTATTCTTCTTCAATAATCTGTGTAAATCCATTTTGCTCTGTGGATAATGATTTTTCTTCTTCCTTCTTCATAATCCGTGTAACCGGCGGGTAACTCTGTTTTATCCATCATGTTTGCGTCATCCCCATCACCGCTCCTTAGCGTGCGCGACCTTCGCGTCGGCTTCGATACCGACGCCGGGCCGGTCGTCGCCGTGGACGGGGTGAGCTTCGACGTCCCGCGCGGCGGCACGCTCGGCATCGTGGGCGAGAGCGGCTGCGGCAAGAGCGTCACCGCGTTCAGCATCATGGGCCTGCTGCCCAAACCCTCCGGCAGCATTCTTTCCGGCAGCGTGCGCTTCGACGGCATGGACCTCGCCACGCTGCCCGACGCGAAGATGCGCGGCATACGCGGGGCGAGGATAGGCATGGTGTATCAGGAGCCGATGGCCGCGCTGAACCCCGTGCAACCCGTGGGCCGCCAGCTTGCCGAGGCGCTGCTGCTGCACCTGCCCATTTCGCGCAGAGAGGCCTTCGACCGCTCCGTGGAACTGCTGACCAAGGTCGGCATCCCCTCCCCGCGCGAACGCATGGCGGCCTACCCTCACCAACTCTCCGGCGGCATGCGTCAGCGCGTGATGATAGCCATGGCCCTAGGCTGCGGGCCGGACCTGCTGATCGCGGACGAGCCGACTACTGCGCTGGACGTGACGATACAGGCGCAGATACTGGACCTGATTCTGGACCTGCAGCGCGAGACGGGCATGGCCGTGATCCTCATCACGCACGACATGGGCGTGATCGCGCAGACCTGCGAACAGGTGGTCGTCATGTATGCGGGCCGCGTGGTGGAACGCGGCTGCGCGACGGACATCTTCGACAAGCCCGCCCACCTTTACACCAGAGGCCTGCTGGAAAGCGTCCCGCGCGTGGAGCACGAACGCAAGAAGCCCCTGCCCACGATTCCCGGCATGGTCCCCGGCCTGAAAGACCTGCCCGTCGGCGCGCGTTTCGCCCCGCGCAGCCCGCATCCCAAGGCGGCGGCATACGTGCAAAGCGAGGCATACCGCACGATCCGCCCGGAGCTGATCGAAGTCGCGCCCGGCCACTGGGTAGAGGACTGCGAAGCGGTCCGAGTGCAGGGATAAGATGAAGAGTATTTAACCGCAGATTGACGCGGATGTTCGCAGATTATTAAGAAACAATAACCTATTTTCGCATATCCGCGGTTGAGAATTCCCGTTCTTCCATGTTCAGAATCCGTGGAATCCGCGTAATCCACGGACAATCCTCTTGTTTTTTCCCGGCTCTCTGCTGATGCTCTTTCCACATGGAAACACGCAAAGCCTACGCGCAAGCCGGCGTGGATATCGATCTGGCCACCAGTCTGCTCAACGAAATGAAGCCCGTCCTCAAGACGGCGAGCCGCCCCGAGGTGCTCGGAAGCATCGGCGGCTTCGGCGGTCTGTTCGACCTGTCGAAGATAGCGGACTCCGGACGTGGCGTCCTCGCGTCCAGCACGGACAGCGTCGGCACGAAGGTGAAGGTCGCCGTCATGGCGGGCCGTCACGAGGGCCTCGGCCACGACATCGTGAACCACTGCTGCAACGACGTCGCCGTGACGGGCGCAAGGCCGATTTTCTTTCTCGATTACTTCGCAGCCGACAAGCTGGAGCGCGAGTCCTACACACAGATACTCAAGGGCCTTTCCGCAGCCTGCCGTGCGGCCAACGTGGCCCTGATCGGCGGCGAGACGGCTGAACTGCCCGGCGTTTACGCAAAGGGGCATTACGATCTTGTGGGGACCATTGTCGGCCTCGCGCGACCGGAAGAGATGCTCTCAGGCGGCACGATCCGCCCCGGCGACGTGGTCATCGGCATCGGTTCCAGCGGCCTGCACACCAACGGCTTCTCACTCGCCCGCAAGGTTCTCTTCGAAAAGCTGGGCTTGGGCGTGTTCGACAAGCTGCCCGGCTTCAACGTGGTGGTGGCGGACGCCCTGCTTGCCCCGCACACCAATTACGCGGGCTTGATAGCGGACATTTCCGCCAAGTACAACAAGGTCGGCAACGTGACCGAAATCCGCGAAGGCAACGCCTTCTTCGGCGCGGCTCACATCACCGGCGGCGGCCTCACGGGCAACATCCCCCGCATCCTGCCCGACGACGTGGACGTGGAGATCGACACGAACTCATGGGAACCCCTGCCCGTCTTCAAGGTTCTGGCCGCCAACAGCGGCGCGAGCTTCGAGGAAATCTACGAAGTCTGGAACATGGGCTGCGGCATGACCTTCATGGTCGCCGCAGAACAGGCGGACGCCATCATGGCCGACATCAACGCCG